>CAVALT010000056.1:0-8183 GCA_963589455.1 Clostridiales bacterium | reverse complement strand
CAGTACGTCATATACCGCACCTGGCACGCGGGAGGCAGGCAAAAAGCCTGACTTTATAATCGGCGGCGGGTGGAGAAATTCAGTCTCCGTGCCGGGAGGAGCATCAAGAAGATCAGCTGCAAGACGACCTGCGATGCATACAGCTGCTACTGTAGTGCATACTGCAGTAGTGGAGCATAAAAAAGATGCGGTACATATCGCACATGTAACGCCGCCGTCAGCTGCAGTAAGTTCAGCAGATGCAGCAACTGCAGTACACTCGGTACAATCAGCATTCGGGATTTCAGCAGACCCAGGCCCGGCCGAATCAGCAGTCAGCCAGAAGGAAACGGCTGCAGGCCGGGGCGGAGCACAGTCTGAAGGCCGTAAAATTTTAGTAACGAGAAAGGGCAGAAGGCCTACGGCTGTAAGACAGATTTCGATCGAGATACCTGATATATATGCAGGAGCAGGAAGAAAGGCAAGGGCTGAGGCAACTGAAGCAGTTGAAAGATCTGAAGCTGCAGTTCCGGTTACAGTCGGGGATGAGGCTGCGACAGCTGAGTATAATAATAAGCCAAAAGCATATGAACAGGAAGCAAAGGACAGCGAAGCGGCCGTAAATAAAGAGAAAGTCCATGCTGAGCCTGAGTCCGGATGCTCATCGAAATCGGAGCCTTGGGTCGGTGAGGAATTTGTGAAGGATGAGCCGGTTAAAGTACCGGAAGAAGCAGTGTCAGAGGCCGCAGAGACGGATGAAAATGAAATATCATCAGAAGCCTCGGAAATAGCCGCCGAAACAGAAACTACATCCGGATCTTCGCCTGTGACAGAAGAAGCACAGTCAGAGCCGGCAGCATCAGACAATAAAGCAATAACGCCTAAAGCTTCAAGCTCGACCGAAGCAGAAATACCGTCCGAAGTTTCGCTCACAATCGGGAGCGAGGCACAGCAGCAAACTTCAGCTGCTGTCAAAACAGAAGAATCGCCGGAATCGGAATCGGCTGCAGCTGAAAAGCCAAAGCGACATATCATAAGGAAGCTGCTTGCAGCAGCAATAGTACTTGTGGCTGCGGCTTACGGCGGAGGAGTCTATTTCTTCAGCTCGCATTTCCTTCCGAATACAAGCTTTGAAGGCGTTGAGCTCAGCTTTCTTGATGCAGACCGGGCAGAGCAAAGGCTTAACTCAGAGTTTAGCTTTGATTTAATGACGCTTTCAGGAAGAACGGGCGATGAAACACTTGATTTAAGTGACACAGACGAGAACATAGCATTTTCCTCAATTGAGAGTTCAATTGAAGTGCAGAACAGGCTGACCTGGCCGACTGCATTTTTTGATGATAATACGGCACAGCAGCTTTCAGTATCGATAAGCTGCGATGAGGAAATGCTTGATGCCAAGGTTGACGGCCTTGCCCTCCTCGATCCGGCGAATATAACCAAGCCCGAGGATGCACATGCAGTGCTTAATCAGGACACAGGCGTTTATGAGCTTGCAGCTGAATCTGAGGGCAATGATATTGATGCCGATGCCCTGAAGCAGGCAGTTAAGGAGGCACTTAGTGCAGGAAGCAGGGAGCTTGACCTTGAGGAGGCAGGCGTATACAGGGAGCCTGTGCTTCGTGCAGACAATACGGTGCTGACTGATCAGGTCGACTGGATGAATTCACTGAATCTTGCAGGGGCAACGCTTGACCTGGATGCCGGTGTTGTTATAGCAGTAAATGGAGAGCTTATAGCCGGACTTGTGGGCAGTGACGGTATGGCAGATGAAGCACTCGTAAGAAGCTATGTGTCAGAGCTGGCAGCAGCATATAATACAAGCTCAGAGGAAAATGTACGTACCTTTATCAATCATAATAATGAGGAGCGTACGATAAAAACCACCTACGGATGGCTGCTGAATGAGGATGCAACCGCTAATCAGCTGTATGAGCTGATCAACAGAGTTATCGCAGATACAACTGTTGTAAATGCTGCAGATACGGAAACGAAAGACGGCACAATGGATGATGCATCAGGTGGTGCTGAAGCCGAGGAAACAGTCAATACAGAATCGACAGAAATGCCTGATGGAGCCTCAGCTGATATGGCAGCCGGGGCATCAGCCGATGCTGCAGCTGAGCAGACTCAGGCTGCGGCCTTGGACCCGGCAAACTATGCGGTAAAGGCAGTCTGGAAGAGAGCAGCCGCCTCACATGAGCAGAATGATATGGGCTCAAGCTATATTGAGATAGATATGGGAGAGCAAAATGTTTACGTCTATATAGACGGAAGCTGTGTGCTGACAACTCCGTGCGTTACAGGAAGGATGACCAAGGGACGCATGACTCCAGAGGGAATGTATTCAATACAGTATAAGCAGAAGAGCAGATATCTTGTCGGCCGCAATTCGAACGGAACCATAAGCTATCGAAGCTTTGTAAACTTCTGGATGCCCTTCAACAGGGGAATAGGACTGCATGACGCAACCTGGCGCAGTAAGTTTGGAGGAGATCTCTATGTCAAAAGCGGCTCACACGGCTGCATAAATCTTCCGCTCGATATGGCCAGGCAGATCTATGACATCTGTTATACAGGCATGCCGGTAATCTGTTACTATTAAGTACTATTAAGGAAACGCATTAATCAGCGTTTCCTTAATTTTGCTTAGGCCCGTTCATAAGAGTGTTGAGTACATTTGAATATATCTTCTGACTGCAGCTCTTCCAGTTGGTGCACATGGATTCGGCGACATGCTCATCAGGCACGATGATATCGAGAGCAAAGATAGTGCTCTGTCCCTCGCGGGCTGTGCAGTGAACAGTAAAGCTGTCAGAAGCAGATTTGAAATACTCTGCAGTAACGCCTGCCTCAGAACGCATGCTGAATTTATTGGCTTCAAGATATTCATTCATATCTGCAATGGCCGCATCGGATATGTCGGATACAAAAAAATCCAGGGTCTGCTTGCCGTCATCTGTTATCTCATAATGAGTAGAATTGCCCACCTGTCTGGAGGTGATAAGATTAGCCTCAACAAGATCATTGAGGACGCTCTGCAGAGTAAAATAGGTGGTATACTCCTTATCGAGGAAAAATTGTGACAGCTGAGAATTGGTTAACGGGAAGTTAACCTTTTCAAGCATATAGAGCGACATAAGCTTATACAGTGTTTCAGGCTCCTGAATCATGTTATACTCCGTAATGAATAAAAATGTAATCAGGGTCAGAAGCTGCTGACCCCGTCTGATACCGATTTGCTGCTTCACAGCGCAAAACCGGTGCAGGAAATGCTTTAAGGAAACGCTGATTAAAGCATTTCCTTATGTATTATCCATGGTATCAGAATAATAAATGGAGTATAACATATTTTTGCCGTATAATGGGACGTAAATATTTATTCAGAGCGGCAGGAATAAGGAAGGAATAAGGCAGCAGGCATGCACAGCAGGCACAGCCGTGAGGATACGCCGCGGCAAAGTGCGGCACGGCTGCATTTCCATGATGAATTAATGAACGTGATATGATACAATACGATTTACATGAAAGATAAAATAACCAGACTCTCCAAGGGAATAACTGATATTGAAGCGCCGGTAATGAGAATTGTGCCGGAGTTTTTTTCTGATACGGTTTATTCAGGCCGCAGCAACAGCTTTGCTCTGGAGCTGGCAAGTGATAATAATACAGCAGTTAAGGGCATATGCTTCTGCGATGACCCGAGAATAAGCGCTGAGCCAAAGGCATTTGCAGGAAGAAGAGTGCATCTGTCAGTAAGAGCTGATGCAAAAGGACTTGCAGAGGGAGACAGGATCAGGGGCGAGCTCGTACTCGTTACCAACGGAGGCGAGCGCAGACTGCCCTACGATTTTGAGGTTAAGAAGCAGTCAGTGCAGGGCTTAAGAGCTGATTTTTCCGGCAACGGCAGTGAAGCTGACAGCGCAGAGAACGCTGCTGCCGAGAGCAAGGATACAGCCGCAGAGCTTAGAGACTGTGAGCTTAGGCGCAATCCGCTGAGCTTCGAGGTCTATGTGCACGCAGCCGAATATACCTCCGAGGGCCAGAAGGAACAGCTTGAGGTACTGTGCTCGGAGCTTCCTGAGGATGAACCGCTTTTTGAAGGCGTGCTGTCAGCACTGATCAGATCAGGCAATACCTCTGAATATGCATTTCTGATGTACGGCGAAGCCATAAGAAGAGGCATCAATATAACCGGCCTTTATGAGAGCTATGTATATGCGTATCCGCCTGCTTCGGAAGAGCCGATGCCGAGAGAGGTGCTTATTTATTTCTCCTACGAGACGGATGCAGAGCATACGATACTTAAGAAGCTGTACCGCAATATACTGCTCTATACCGACAGGGAATCCGAGCTCTATATGCACTATGAGCGTGCAATAAGCAATTATGCGGTCAACAATGCTCTTAATCATGTTATAGACGATCAGCTTGCAGTCATTTATGACAGGATGATTTATCCCGGCATGATTGATCAGAGAGCTGCAGAGCTGCTGCCCGATATATTTAAATGCAGCCGTATTGAGCTTAAGACGGGAGCAGCAGATTATCTTACGGTAAGCTACAGCGGCTTAAACCGTGCGGTTCGTTCAGACATAACAGCAGGCGTCTGCTTTGTTCCGGTATATTTTACAGATGCAAGGCTTCGCTTCTACAGATTTTCGGGAGCAGGCAGCGATGAGGAGGTCACTGACAGCGTAAGCTTTGATAATAAGCCGCTGTTTGAAAGACCGGATATCCTAAGGCGCTGCTTTGAGCTTATGCCGGAGCACGAGATGCTGCTGCTCTCAGCGGCAAGAGAGATAGCAGATAGAGGCCTGAACTCAGAGGATGAGATTGCAGTAGTAAGCAGAGCCTTTACGGAGCTCAATGTAAGCAGCGAGCTCAGGCAGTCTCTCATAAACAGATTATGTGATTTCGGAAGTGCTTCGGAGTGGATCGGCAGTCTCATACATGAGGCAGATTACGGAAGCCCTGTCGGAAGACGTCTGTTTTCCGTATTATGTGCGGAAAAGGCGGCAGACCTGCCTGAGGCACTTAAGCTTATAGAGAGCTTTGGTGCAGACGGCTTTGATATAAAGGATACGGCAGCAGTCATCTCCTCTGTAATCTCTGCCGGCAGGGTTCCCTGCAGCGAGGAGGGAGTCAGTCCTTATTTTGCAGCACTTGCAAAGCATGTATTTGACAGCAATGAGGCCGATGATGTCATCTGCCGCTTTCTTGCAGCTGAATACGAGGGTGGCTCGGAGGATATGTATGAGCTTATGCAGAGCCTTGACAGGCGGGGTCTTGAGCTCGGAAGCCTTCCGGAGAAGATACTCTCAGTCAAGCTTTTTGCTGATTCGAAGGAGCATATTGACGAGACCTTCAGCATTTATATAACACGCTGTGAATATACTGAGCTTATACTCAGGGCCTATCTGACCGTAAGATGCGCAGATGCCTTCCTTCACGAGGAGCAGGTTGACGGCATAGTATATGACGCACTTAGAAGCTATGCAAGAGGCGCTTCCGAGCCGCTCAACCTTCCGCTGATATACAGACTGGCACTTACAGCATATTATGCCGATGCAGAGGAGCTTGACAGCGAGGAAACAGCTCTCTGCTCAAAGCTCACCGATGACCTTATCGCAATGGGACTCATTTTCAGATATACCAAGAAGCTGCGCAAGAAGATAGCCATACCCGAGGAGATTTGCAGCCGCTTTTATGTGCAGTTCAATGCCGCGGGCAATGAGACTCCGAAGCTTATTACGCGCATACTTCCTGATAATGAGGAATACCGCGTAACGGATATGCAGAGGGTATACAAAAATATTTTTGTCTGCTCCACGGTATTATTCAAGGGCGATGAGCTTCAGTACATTATCTACAATAATGATCATGAGGAAAATGCTGCCGCAGAGGGTATAATAAGCGTAAAGAAGTATCACAGACAGCGTGATGCGGTATTTGCAAGCCTTGATACAATGACCAGGGCCTGTGAGGATAAAGACATAGAGCTGCTTAAGGAAACCATGCTTGAGTACGCTGAGAGAACAGAAACAGTTAAGCTCTTATTTGACTTGGAGAAATAATTTATGTCACTCAACATTGGATTGGATCTGTGTGATGATTATATAACCGGATATCTGTTTGAGGATAAGCTCCTGATTAGTGTTCCTGCAGTAATCTGCCGGGAGAAGAAGGAGGACAGGTGGCATATTGGAGAGGATGCCTACAGGCTTGCCCTGAGCGGCAGCGGAGTTCTGACCGACAAGCTTCTCAGTCTCCTCAGAAAGGGCGGCACCTCAACCGTTGCAAGGAGACCCTATACAGGGGAACAGCTTCTGTCAAGGCTGATCGCGGCAGTGCTTTCGCAGATGACAGGAGGGACAGATGCAGCAGCCATCGACAGGCTGGTTATCTGTCTGCATCATGCCGAAAGAACCGAGATGGACAGGATAGCCTCGGCAGCAGCCTCGGCAGGAGTACGTCCTGAGGCGGTCAGCATCATCAGTCATTCTGATGCCTTTGTCTATTATACGCTGGCACAGAGCAAGGAATTCTATGCAAATATGACGGCTCTGTTTGATCTGACGGAGGATTCGCTTTCATTCTACAAGATGAAGACCGTCAGAGGCATGAGCAGAAACAGTGTTATTGTTGAGGCTGAGGATCTTGAGGAGAATTTCCGTATAGGCATACTTAAAAAGGACTCCGGGTCAGAGCTTGGAGACCGCATCATGACGGATGCAGCCAGGAGATGCCTGTCGGGAGATATTTACTCGGCAGTCATGCTTACCGGCAAGGGCTTTGAACGGACTGACTGGGCCAAGAGCTTTATAGAGTTTATTTGCCGCAAGCGTAAGGTGGTATATGAGGCAGGCTTATTTGCCATAGGTGCGGCAACTCACGCAGCGGACATATCGGACGGACGTGAGCTTCCGTATCTTGTTTTCAGTGAATCAAGCCTGGAGGCTGAGATATCCATGCAGGTAAGGATAGGCGAGCGTGAATCAAAGCTCGTGCTTGTGCCTGCAGGAAGACCGTGGTATGCTTCCAGAGCCTATGTTGAGGTACTTCCGCACGATCAGAACTATATAGATATAGATATAACGCCTGTGGACAAATTCAGAAACAGGAAGACTGTCAGAGTTATGCTTGATACCTTTGAGCCAAGACCCGACAGGTGCACCAGGGCGGCGCTCAGCCTCGACTTCGAGGACAATGAGCATATGAATATTCATGTCAGGGATCTCGGCTTCGGAGAGCTGTTTCCGGCCACGGATGCCGAGATTAATGAATGCGTCAGCATTTACAGCTGAAATATAAGCAAACGGATTAAGGATAATGTCACTTTTATTATGCAGAAAAAAGGCCGGGAAGCCGTTTTATCACAGTAAACTGAATATTGAGCTATGGAGCGGGCAGGAGCTGTGCTATGTGATATATAATTATCCCTTGCTTTGTCTTAAGGATTTTGTGGATGACAGACTGTTTGACTGGCTTGAGGAGGAGGCATCGCATAAGCATCTGGCAGAGCTGCTGAGGGCAAACCGCAGGGCAGGAGAAAGCGTAGAAAACCAGCTTCTCTGCATCCTTCAGGAATGCAACTACTACAATGCCGGAGAGGTCATGGATTTCGGAAAGCGTATTGCCGAGCTGAGAAAGTGCAGTGAGGATGAGCTTATATTAAGAGAGGGCAAGCTCCTGTATTCCGCCGGCAAGTATACGGCAGCCTATGACCGTATTTCAGAGGCTCTGCGCATCGTGAATGACAATATACGGCATATGAAAAACGGTCTGGACAAGGCCAAGCAGAATGAGAAAAAGGCCGATATACTCTGTGATCTTGCTGTTATAGCACTTAAGATGTCAGATGAAAACAAGGCCCTTGAGCTGTTGATTTCCTCTGAGCTTACATATTACAATAAAAGGGCTGTCAAAATGCGCTATCTGATAAATGGCGCAGGCGACCTCGGGGATAATGAAAAGGCTGAGCTTGATAAGCTTAAGGCCGAGGCTGTAGCGGCTTCGCATGAAACGGAGGGCTACAGGGAGATAAGCAGCATTTTTGAGAAGGACAGCATAAAGATAATAAAGCTTGCACGGCCTATAATAAGCCGCTGGAAGAATAATTACAGAATGATGTGAATTAAGGAAATGGAGGTAACTGTTTAGCACCTATCTCGAATTTGCTCCGCAAATCCTCGATGTGGCCG
>CAVALT010000055.1:0-8201 GCA_963589455.1 Clostridiales bacterium | reverse complement strand
TGCATTTCTGCCGTTATATCTCGACGCAAGGAAGGAGGCTATGGCTGCCAGATACTTAAAGCCCTTTTCTGTTCCGGCATTAAAATTATAATAATTAATGCCGCTTACATCCTTTGTTCCCGGTGCTATGAGCTCGGGTGCCTTGTCCGTTTTGCGGTTCAGCAGCACCGCAGTGACATTCATGCTTTTGTTGGAGTAAGCTGAGATCATCCTGTCGTAGGCTGCTATGACATTGCTGTCAAAGTGATAGGTCTCTCCCTCATAGGTATAATTGATACCGCTGCCGATTATAGAATCAAAGGGTATGTTTATTATGACGTTATGCACGCCTAATGAAAATGCATCCGACACATAGGGCAGCTCTACCAGCAGGCCCTTCTTGGTAAGCGGATTCCTGAATGCATCTCTGCAGGCTGCTATTGCCTCCGGATTGGTCACATATATGCTGTCTGACACGATCTTATAGGTCGTTCCGTTCCAGACGCAGACAAGAAATCTGTTATACAGCCGGCTGCTGCCGTCCTCCTTATTAAATGGAATCGTAAATTCTACACTGCTCCCCTTTTGTGCATGGGCTATATAGCGATGATTTGCTATGCTGTCCTCGTACGGGGCAAGCTCCAGCAGCCAGAACTCACCGTCAGAACCGGCCTCAGTGTTCGGGTCTGTAATCCTTCCATCCTGATGGCCCTTGATAACTATATTGCTGCCGTTTATGACGCACGAATCCCAGGTCACGTGCTCGGTCGGCTCATGTCCGTCCGCACTGCCGCCTGTATCAGCTGTACCGCTTTTGCCTGCAGCACTGTCTTTATTTCCTGTGCTGCCTTTAGCTGCCGCACCAGCTTTAACTGCTGTACTGCCTGTTGAGCTCACTGTCTGTGCCGCCGCACCTGCCGTCTTTGCTGCCACTGCCTTATCTGCTGCATACGCCCTCAGTTCTACGCCGGACAGCCATCCGATAAGAAACAGCAGGACTGCAGCCAATATACACACTATATTCAGTTTTCTGAAGCTTAATTTAAACATACCTAAATTATATCATGTCTGTATCTTAAGCTTCCACTTACAGTCACTTACACATTTCTGTCCCTTTTTTAAGAATCCTGTAAGCTTCAGATATTTGCTCCCCACCAGATGCTTTCGTCGTCCTCCTCCTCGATCCAGCAGCTGTCGACACGCTCATTGGTTTCGGCTATGCCGGATGAGCTGTATACAAGCTCCTGTGCCTTGGCTGATACTCTCGAGCCCGGCTTCACGCTCTCAGTAATGAAGGTATTTCCTCCTATTACAGAGTCATGTCCCACTACCGTATCTCCTCCGAGTATCGATGCACCTGAATATATGGTTACATTATCCTCTATGGTAGGATGTCTGCGCTTATTCCTCAGCGTCTGACCTCCTCTGGTCGACAGAGCTCCGAGGGTTACGCCCTGATAGAGCTTAACATTTTCCCCGATAACGCAGGTCTCTCCGACAACTATGCCTGTGCCGTGGTCTATAAAGAAGTACCTGCCTATTGTAGCACCAGGATGTATATCTATGCCGGTGCAGCCGTGCGCATACTCAGTCATAATACGTGGAATCAGCGGCACCTTAAGTGCATAGAGCTCATGTGCAAGCCTGTAAATGGATATGGCCTTCAGTCCCGGATAAGCATATATTATCTCGTCCTTGCAGGTTGCTGCCGGATCTCCGTCAAAGCCTGCCGAGAGATCGGTATCCAGAAGTGCTCTTATCTTGGGCAGCGTCCTCAGGAAGGCAAAGGTTATCTCATCCGCCTTATTGCTGAGTGACTCAAAATCCCATCCGGCATACTGCTCGTCATACTTGAGTGCCCTTGAGATCTGCTTATGCAGATTGTAGACCACATCCTCCGTAAGCGTTGCAAGACTGTTCTCCACATTATATATCTTGTAGGCCTTATCCTTGAAATAGCCCGGAAATACTATGCGTCTCAGCTTGTCTGTAATATCTATGACAGCCTCCGTATCAGGCTGTCTGAAGCTGATGACGCGGTCAATATCCCTGCCCTGCTTATAGTCACTGCTCAGGAGCTCTACAATATTTCCTATCTCCTGCTGTATCTTCGCGTTATCCACTTATCTGAGTATCCTTCCCGTAACATCTCCGCCCATAAGCTTCAGAACATCCTCAACCTGAACTCTGTTGTAGTCTCCGGATATGCTGTGCTTAAGACATGAGGCTGCTGCTGCAAATTCCAGAGCCTGCTGTCTGTCCTCATATGCCTGCAGACCATATATCAGTCCTGCTGCAAAGCTGTCTCCTCCGCCGACCCTGTCAAGTATATCCCTGATCTCGTATCTTCTTGATACTGAAAATGTTTCCCTGTCATTCAGGCAGCCGCTCCAGCCGCTCCAGTCAGCGCTGTGACTCTCTCTCAGCGTGATTGCTATCATCTTAAGTCCCGGAAAGGCCCTGAGCACTCTGTTGCTGAGATCCTTATACTTAGCCACATCAAGTCTTCCGCTCTCAACATGCACATCAGAGGTGATGCCAAGAGATTTCTGTACATCCTCCTCGTTGGCTACAGCCACATCAACATACTGCATAAGGTCGGTCATAACATCCTGTGCCGACCTTCCGTACTTCCATAGATTCTTGCGATAATTGAGATCGCAGGAGACTGTTATACCTCTTTGCTTAGCCTCTCTTACAGCATCCATTGAAAGCTGCATCGCAGATTCGGATATAGCCGGAGTTATGCCTGTGATATGAAACCACTCAACGCCCTCATATATGCTGCCCCAGTCGGCACTGGCCGGATCTGCTGTGGCTATGGATGAGCCTGCTCTGTCATATATTACCTTGGACGGCAGCTGGTTTGTTCCTGCCTCCAGAAAATATATGCCCATGCGTCCGTAATCTGTCCTTATAATGCGTGAGGTATCCACGCCAAAGCCCCTCAGCTCCCTGATGCAGGCATCAGCTATAGCATGCTTCGGAAGGTAGGTTACAAATCCGGCATCCAGGCCGTAGTTTGCAAGTGAAACCGCAACATTGGCCTCTCCGCCTCCGAAGGTTGCCTCAAGAGCCGGGCTCTGAAAGAGTCTCTCAAGTCCGGGACTCTTAAGCCTCATCATTATCTCTCCGAATGTTAAATATTTCATAAATAACCCCATGCCTGCCGCCTGAAAAGCGGCACCGCAAGCCGATATATGCTTCCAGGGAAAAGCTTTTGCTGCAGAATCATAATTATATGATGTCAAAATCAAAAGCTTTTCCCCTTATTATCATTATATGTTTATAAAAATGCCGCCTGCAGCTTATTTCTGCAGAAGATGTGCGGCAAAGCCTCCGAATTCATCCTTAAGATATACTGCAGTCATCCTGCCGTTCTTGAACTTGGCAGTTGACTCATCTACCTCATAGCCCTTTGCCTTAAGATCGGCTATTGCTCTCGGTATAGAGTTTGTGCGGACTGCCATGTGTCCGTTGGCTCCGAGATACATGGACCTCATAACTTCTATCTGCTCGCTTGCAAAGTTGGAGCTTACTCCTGATCTAACCTTAAAGCCGAAGGCATCGTTAAGCTTGCCTGCAACCTCAAGTGAGGCCTCCGGACTCTCTGTATTGACGCCGATATGAACTACCTCATAATCAAGTGCAGTCTTTCTCGCAGCCTTGGCCAGCTCGGTTATCCTGTCATAATTCTTTGCGGCTATATCTGCTGCCGTGCATATCCAACTTCCACCGACTGCATAAACAAGAGCCGATGCACTTAAATATTCATTAAGATTGTCTGCGTTGATTCCGCCGGTAGGTATAAATCTGATCTGCTTAAATACTGCCTGGAGTGCCTTCATGGTCTTAAGACCGCCGAAGGACTCTGCCGGGAAGAACTTGACTGTATCAAGTCCTGCGTCTATTGCCTGCATAATCTCTGTAGGCGTAACGCAGCCCGGAACCACTGCTGTCTCATGCTGTCTGCAGTATTCAACTACAGCACCGTTAAAGCCTGGGCTTACGATAAATTCTGCGCCTGCTTCTATTGCTGTCCTGCACTGCTCTGCATTCAGGACAGTGCCTGCACCTACAGTCATCTCCGGACATTCCTTTGCTACAGCTTCTATTGCTGCTCCTGCTGCCTCTGTGCGGAAGGTTATCTCCATCACATCAATTCCGCCTGCCAGGAGTGCCTTAGCCACCGGCACTGCATCAACAGCATCCTCAATAACCACTACCGGTATAACACCGCATAAACCAAGCTTCTCAATTGTCTTCATAATTTCAGCTCCTTACAACCTGTCCGGGACTATACACTGTAAGTCCTTTTCTTCCCTTCCATTCATATCAGGATTCCAGTATTTCAAAAAAAAGTCCGTCTGCAGGAAAGCCTGCAGACGGTGTCTTTAGCCTTTGCCCCTGATATCATATAACAATAATCAGGTTATATCACATTTTCCGTTAAACCAAAAGACATAACGGCTGTTATGCCCCAAACACCGACAGCAGGAAGCCTGCTGCTATTGCCGAGCCTATGACGCCGGCGACGTTTGGTCCCATGGCATGCATGAGGAGGAAGTTGGTCTTGTTGTATTTTCTGCCCTCATTTTGCGATACACGTGCTGCCATCGGCACTGCGGATACGCCTGCCGAGCCTATGAGCGGATTGATCCTGCCGCCTGATACATAGTACATCACTACGCCGCCGAGCAGTCCGCCTACTGTTGAGAGTGCAAAGGCACACAGTCCGAGGATAATAATGTAAATTGTCTGTATATTCAGGAAGGTGCTGGCTGTCATGGTTGCACCTACACTTGTTGCAAGAAAGATGGTGACGCAGTTCATAAGGGCATTCTGTGCTGTGTCTGAGAGTCTCTCAGTTACGCCGCATTCCCTGAACAGATTGCCGAGCATAAGACAGCCTACAAGCGGTGCCGTCGACGGAAGCAGCAGTATTACAAATATTGCTACAACTATCGGAAATACTATCTTCTCGGTCTTTGATACCTCTCTTGCCTGCTCCATCTTGACCTCACGCATCTTCTGCGTGGTGCAGAGCTTCATGAGCGGCGGCTGTATCATCGGTATCAGTGCCATATAGGAATATGCCGCTATAGCTATAGGTCCGAGCAGATGCGGCGCGAGCCTGGTAGTAAGGAATATGGCCGTAGGTCCGTCTGCACCTCCGATGATACCGATAGAGGCGGCTTCATTTCCCGTAAAGCCCAGGAGAACTGCGCCCATAAAGGCTGCAAATACGCCAAGCTGTGCAGCTGCACCGAGCAGTATGCTCTTTGGATTGGCTATAAGCGGTCCGAAATCGGTCATAGCTCCAACGCCGAGAAATATAAGCGATGGATAGATGCCGGCCTTGACGCCTATATAGAAGAAGTCCAGCAGTCCGCAGTTACTGAGAATGTGGCCGTAGCTGTGATAATACGGTCCGTTCTGATCCAGAAATTCAGACCAGAGCTCGGGATGGTACAGGGCATTTTCCCCGCCTAAGGCCGTGAAATATGACAGATTCGACAGCAGGCAGCCAAATGCTATGCCGCAAAGCAGCAGCGGCTCAAACTTTCTGACGATGCCAAGGTAGAGCAGAACCAGCGCAATTATGATCATTACCAGATTCTTCCAGCCCTCGGCCATAAAAAATCCCGCAAAGCCCGATTCCAGGATGAGCTTCTGTAAGGTTCCCAATATGTCCATGCCGCTCTCCTTATGCGATAACTACAAGCGGGGCTCCGGTCTCTACGACTGCGCCCTTGTCTACTACTATCTGGGCTATGGTTCCTGACTTAGTCGCAACCACCTCGTTTTCCATCTTCATTGCCTCGAGGATGATTACCACGTCGCCCTCCTCGACCTGCTGTCCGAGACTTACATTGATCTTGAGTATATTGCCGGGCATAGGTGCCTTGACTGCCTCACCTGCTGCAAGTCCCAGGGAAGATGTCTGCTGTGCTGCCTGGGCTGTGCCCTGAGTGCCTGGCTGTGCGGCGGCTGTTGTTGCCGCTGCTGTGCCTGCTGCCGGAGCTGCGCCGGTCTGTGCTGTGGTCTGTGCAGCGGGAGCCGGGGCTGCCAGCTCATACTCATCCAGCAGCATGGCCTGTCCCTCTTCTACCTCTACTTCATATACCTTATTGTTAAGAGTAACCTTGTACTTCATTGCTTAACCTCTCTGATGGATTTAAAACGCAGCTCATTTACCGGCTTTCCGAGTGTATCTGCGACTATGGCCATGATCATGGCTGCATCTCTCGGATCCGTATCATAGATTAAGAGCTCTCCTGCAGCACCTGGCGCCGGCTTTCCGATCCTTGCCGGGTCAGCTGCTCCGTTTGCTGCTCCTGACGCACCGACGGCTCCTACTGTCGTTCCAGGCACTCCCGCCGTGGCTGCATTGGCTCCGGCGGTTCCTGCTGTTCTGGCGGCTGCGGCATTATCTGCCGCCGCAGCATTTCCCGCAGCAGCTTTCTGCCTGCCTGTCATCACTGCTGCCATGGCTATCATTACTATCATAAGCAGCACAAGGCCGATAAATACGACCACGTATCCGAGCACCGCAACGATTACGGCATCTCCTGTTGTAATATCCAGCATATCCTTTAGTCCTCCCTTGTGATGGAGTACTTAACGCAGCGCTCTTCCTTGGCCCTGCGCTGCTCAAAGAATCTCTCCGCTACCTCCGGGAACAGGATATAGCTGAGGACGTCCTCCTCGCCTCTTGCTATTGTTCCGAGCTTTGCCTCTGCCTTCTCATAGGTGTCCGTCGGAAGTGTATCCGCATATCTGCCCTGTACCACCGGCATGCCGCCGAGTATCTTAGCCCTGATCTCCGGATCAATGGGTGCCGGGGTCTTGCCGTATTCGCCTGCGCAGTAGGCCTTGATCTCCGCTCCGCAGTTCTTATAGCGTTCACCTGCCAGCACATTCTGAACGGCCTGTGAGCCTATGATCTGACTGGTAGGAGTTACAAGCGGCGGATAGCCCATGTCCTTGCGCACGAGCGGTGTCTCAACCAGCACCTCCTCATATCTGTCTATAGCACCGAGCATTTTCAGCTGGCTTAAGAGATTTGAGAGCATGCCTCCCGGTATCTGGTAGTTAAGACATCTTGTATCAGTTGCGAGCGAGATAGGATTAAGCGTCCCGTCATCCACATAGGCCTGCTTGATCGGCTTAAAATAATTGGCCATTGCAAACAGTGCCTTCTCGCAGAGTCCGGTCTCGTAGCCCATGGATTTTGCCACATAATAGAGTGTCTCAGTGGCAGGCTGCGAGGTTCCGCCGGACATTGGCGATATAGCCGTGTCGATTACATCAACTCCGGCCTCCATGGCCTTCTCGTATGCCATAAATGCCATGCCGGCCGTTGAATGCGTATGTATAACTACAGGCAGATCCACTGCATCCTTTACTGCAGTCACAAGCTCATATGCCGCAACCGGATCCAGAATGCCTGCCATATCCTTAATGCAGATGGAGCTTACTCCCATCGCCGCAAGCTCCTTTGTCATGGAGACATACTTATCGAGCGTATGTACGGGACTTGTAGTATAGGAAATGGTTCCGGACGCCATGGCTCCGTTCTTAAGTGTTTCATCTATGGCAACCTTAAGATTGTCCAGGTCGTTCAGAGCGTCAAATATACGTATGATATCTATGCCGTTTCTGACTGAGGCTCTTACAAAGCGCCTTACTATATCATCCGGATAATGCTTGTAGCCTAATATATTCTGGCCTCTCAGCAGCATCTGAAGCTTTGTGTTCGGCATGGCCTTGCGAAGCTTTCTGAGCCTCTCCCACGGATCCTCCTCCAGATATCTTAGGCACACGTCAAAGGTTGCTCCGCCCCAGCATTCCACTGAGTAAAAACCTGCCTTGTCCATAGTGTTAAGAATCGGTGCAAATTTGTCATAGGGCAAGCGCGTCGCGATAAGCGACTGGTTTGCATCTCTTAAGACGGTCTCTGTAAACTGCACTTTCTTCAATGCTGTTCCCTCCCTGAATCTGCAGCTGCCTGCTGCTGTTGCTGCTGCCGTTGCTGCGGCAGCTCTTATAAAGCTGCTGTTAACGCATGTTTCCGTACACGTTTTATATTTGTGAATGTTTTTGAAGCCTGCCGCAGCTTCAGATGCTCAGCAGACTGACCACATCTATTTGTGAAAAGCATCCTGTGATGCGAAGCCTAACAAAGACAGGCTTCTATCCCGCTGTTACAGCTCCGCCGT
>CAVALT010000054.1:0-8284 GCA_963589455.1 Clostridiales bacterium | reverse complement strand
CTGCAAATCCGTTCGATCCGATAGGCTGCTAAGGAAAACACTGGTTAAATCAGCATTTCCCTGGCTCTTTTGGCATGAAAGCGCATAGTTGCAAATAGACAAATACTTTGCTATATTTATATGCAGTTTGACCAATTGACTAAAGCTTTGTACGCAGCCTGCGGACAAGGCTTAAATTCACACCATTATCAGAGGAGGAATGTGATGGCGCTGTATAATAAGGTCGACACATCTATGGATTTTGTCGGCAGAGAAAGAGAAGTTGAGAAATTCTGGAAGGACAACGATATATTCGAAAAGTCCATCAAGGAGCATGAGGGTGATCCGAGCTATGTATTTTATGACGGACCGCCTACGGCTAACGGCAAGCCGCATATAGGACACGTACTTACACGCTGCATTAAGGATATGATACCGCGTTACCAGACCATGAAGGGCAAGATGGTTCCCCGTAAGGCAGGCTGGGATACCCACGGACTTCCGGTTGAGCTTGAGGTTGAGAAGCAGATAGGCATCAACGGCAAGGAGCAGATTGAGTCCTACGGCATCGCTCCGTTCGTTGAGTTATGTAAGGAAAATGTCTGGAAGTACAAGAGTATGTGGGAGGACTTCTCATTTACAGTAGGCTTCTGGGCTGATATGGAGCATCCTTACGTTACATATTATGACGATTATATTGAGTCTGAGTTCTGGGCACTTAAGGAGATCTGGGACAAGGGACTTTTATACAAGGGCTTCAAGGTAGTTCCTTACTGTCCGCGCTGCGGAACACCGCTTTCATCACATGAGGTGGCACAGGGCTATAAGGATGTTAAGGAGCGTTCAGCAATAGTACGCTTTAAGTGCGTTGATGAGGATGCGTATATCCTTGCATGGACGACAACACCGTGGACACTGCCGTCTAACGTGGCACTCTGCGTAAACCCGGAGGAAACCTACGTTAAGGCTAAGGCTGAGGACGGAAGAGTATATTATCTTGCAGATGCGCTTAAGTCAAAACTTGGCGAGAATGTAGAGATACTTGAGACCATGAAGGGAACAGACCTTGAATACAAGGCATATGTTCCGCTGTTTGAGACAGCAGCCAAGCTTGCTGAGAAGCAGCACAAGAAGGCTCATTACGTAGTATGTGATACCTATGTAACCATGAGCGACGGTACCGGAGTAGTTCATATTGCACCGGCCTTCGGTGAGGATGATGCCAAGGTAGGCAGAAAATATGACCTTCCGTTTGTTCAGCTTGTTGACGGCAAGGGCTGCATGACAGATGAGGAAGAGTGGAAGGGCGTATTTGTAAAGAAGGCTGATCCTATGGTTCTCAAGAACCTTGAGGAAAGAGGCCTGCTCTTTGATGCACCGGTATTTGAACACAGCTATCCGCACTGCTGGAGATGCAATACACCGCTTATTTATTATGCAAGAGAGTCCTGGTACATTGCCATGAGCAAGGTTAAGGATGATCTTGTACGCAATAATGCTACTATAAACTGGATTCCTGAGACCATAGGCAAGGGCCGCTTCGGAGAGTGGATTGCAAATGTTCAGGACTGGGCTCTCTCAAGAAACCGTTACTGGGGTACTCCGCTTCCAATCTGGGAATGCGAGTGCGGACACAGAGAGTGCATAGGCAGCCGCAAGCAGCTTAAGGACATGAGCACTAATTACGATGAGGTGCTTGCTCAGCTTAAGTCTGAGGGAGACAAGGGCTGGAGCGAGAAGGGCGGCATTGAGCTGCATCGTCCTTATATCGACAGAGTAAAGCTTAAGTGTCCGGAGTGCGGTCAGGAGATGACCAGAGTTACAGACGTTATCGACTGCTGGTTTGATTCAGGTGCGATGCCGTTTGCACAGCATCATTATCCGTTTGAAAATCAGGAGCTTTTCCATAAGGAGTTCCCGGCACAGTTTATTTCGGAGGCTGTGGATCAGACCAGAGGCTGGTTCTATTCACTGCTTGCAGAGTCAACCATCCTTTTCAATAAGGCTCCTTATGAAAATGTTATCGTTCTCGGACATGTACAGGATGAGAACGGACAGAAGATGTCCAAGTCAAAGGGCAATGCGGTTGATCCTGTAGATGCACTTAATACCTACGGAGCAGATGCAATAAGATGGTACTTCTATACCAACTCAGCACCGTGGCTGCCTAACCGCTTCTACGGCAAGGCTGTAGTTGAAGGCCAGAGAAAGTTCCTTGGCACGCTCTGGAATACCTATGCGTTCTATATTCTTTATGCAAATATAGACAACTTTGATCCGACTGGCTATGAGCTCAGAAAGAGCGGTCTTCCGGTTATGGACAGATGGATACTTTCCAAGATGAATTCCATGATCAAGGCAGTTGACAGCAATATGTCACAGTATAAGATTCCTGAGGCCTGCTCTGCACTTGAGGAATTCGTTGATGAGCTCTCCAACTGGTATGTAAGACGTTCAAGGGAGCGTTTCTGGAGAAAGGGCATGGAGCAGGACAAGATTGATGCCTACATGACTCTTTATACCGCACTGTACAATACTATACTCTGCGCGGCACCTTTCATACCGTTTATGACAGATGCCATTTACCGCAATATGGTATGCTCAGTGGATAAGTCTGCAAAGGAGTCGGTACATCTGTGTGCCTTCCCGACAGCTGACGAGTCCAGAATCGATACAGAGCTTGAGAAGTCCATGGAGGAGGTTCTCAGCATAGTTATACTCGGACGTGCTGCAAGAAATGCTTCAGGCTTAAAGAACCGTCAGCCTATCGCAGCTATGTTTGTCCGTTCGGATATGGTGCTTGGCGACTTCTATACTGATATACTTAAGGACGAGCTTAATCTCAAGACCGTTGAGTTCAGAGATGATCTGAGAGAATTTACGGCTTATACCTTTAAGCCGCAGCTTAAGACAGTAGGACCTAAGTACGGAAAGAACCTTAACTTTATCAGGCAGTATCTGAGTGATATAGACGGCTCTGCGGCTATGGACATGCTTAACACCGAGGGTGCACTTAAGTTTAATGCTCCTGACGGAACAGCAATCGAGCTTACAAGAGAGGATCTGCTTATTGATTCAGCCAAGAAGGATGGCTATGTAACCGAGGAGGATGCACATACAACAGTTGTGCTTGATACCAATCTTACCGAGGAGCTTGTTGCTGAGGGACTCATGCGCGAGGTTATCTCCAAGGTGCAGACCATGCGCAAGGAGGCAGGCTTTGAGGTTATGGATCACATTGTGATAAGCATAAAAACCTCAGGAAAGCTTCTTGCTGCAGTAGAAAGCTACAAGGACACCATACTTCATGACTGTATGGCTGATGCTCTTGAGGAGACTGCACCGCACGGCTATACAAAGAGCTGGGATATTAACGGTGAGGCTGCAGAAATCGGAGTAGAAAAACAGTAAGCTCATGCTTCAGGCTGTTCGTTATCTGTGGATTACGGACAGCCTGATGGTGTTGTCTTCAGATAAGATAAGGATATCAGGATAAAAATATATGGGCACTGATATCAACTGATATCAGATAAATAAAGGAAGTGTATATATTATGACAAAGATTGATGTCATATCAGGCTTTCTCGGAGCCGGCAAGACTACCTTCATTAAGAAGCTGGTCGGAGAGGTTCTGAAGAATGAAAAGGTTGTTCTTATTGAAAATGAATTCGGAGAAATCGGCATTGACGGCGGATTTCTTAAGGATGCCGGAATAGAGATCAAGGAAATGTCTCAGGGCTGCATATGCTGCTCTCTTGTCGGTGATTTTGAAAAGTCACTCAAGGAGGTTATAGAGAAATTTGCTCCTGAGAGAGTAATTATAGAGCCGTCAGGCGTAGGCAAGCTTTCAGATATCATGAAGGCTGTAACCGACGCATCGGCAAGCCTTGATGTGGTGCTTAACTCGGCAGTTACGGTTGTGGATGCCAAGAAGTGCAGAATGTATATGAAGAACTTCGGAGAGTTCTTTAATAATCAGGTTCAGTATGCCGGCACGATAGTACTGAGCAGAACAGATGTAGCTGATCAGAGCGTGATAGATGCCGATGTTGAGCTTATCAGAGGACTTAACCCGTCTGCAGAGATAATAACCACACCGGTTAGTGAGCTTAAGGGAGAGAGACTGCTTGAGATCATAGAGAAGCGTGATGATATGCTCGAGGAGATGCGCAGAGAGGCCCTGGAGGAGCCGGACGGAGAAAGTGAGGAGGAGCATATGGCTCATCACCACCATCACGACGGACACTGCTGCGGACATCATCACCATCATGAGGATGAAGAGCATGAGGAGCACTGTCATCATGAACATGATGATGAGGACGATGAAGATGAACATGAGCATCACTGCTGCGGACACCATCACCATCATGATGATGAAGACGAGGAGCATGAGTGTCATCATGACCATGATGATCATGATGATCATGATGATCATGATGAAGATGAGCATGATCACCATTGCTGCGGACATCACCACCATCATGAGCATGACGATGATGAGCATGAGCATGACGGGCACTGCAGCTGCGGACATCACCATGATCACGAGGGACATCATCATCACGGACATGATGCAGATGAGGTATTCATTTCCTTTGGCTGGACCAATGTTCCGCCTGTATCCAGGGATAAGCTTGAGTCAGTGCTTAAGAGGCTTTCAGAGGCTGAGGACGTTAAGATACTGCGTTCAAAGGGCATGATTAAAGCGGCAGATGCTGATACCTGGTACTATTTCGATATGGTTCCGGGCGAGTATGAGATCAGAAACGGCGAGCCGGATTATACAGGCAAGGTTTGCGTTATAGGCAGCGAGCTTAATGAGGATGAGCTTAAGGAACTTTTTTTCTAACAGGTGACTGATCAGGATTTGGTCGGCAGCTGAGAAAATGCTGATTCTGATTAAAGCATTTCCCACGCCGGATTTGTGCTGCAAAGCAGCAAATTTCAGAAATAAACAGTTTCTGATCGGTTTCACGGATACAGGCCGCCCATGCTGCGGTGAAGGGAGCAGAATACACAGATGATTGATGAGATAAATAATGATGAGATTCCGGTATTTCTGGTAAACGGCTTTCTGGAATCCGGCAAAACCTCATTTATCGTATATACAATAAATGAGGAATATTTTCATATTACAGGCAATACTCTCCTTATTGTCTGCGAGGAGGGCGAGGTCGAATATGATTCCAAGCTCTTAGGCAGAGAGAAGACCTTTATGGTTACTGTGGACGATAAGGCTAAGCTTACAGCACAGTTTCTGGATGAGCAGCTTAAAAAGAACCGCTGTGAAAGGGTCATTATAGAGTACAACGGCATGTGGGGAGATCCTGCAGAGATAGCATTTCCTGAGGACTGGGTACTGTATCAGCAGATTACCGTTATGGACGGAACAACGCTTGGTGCTTATCTTGGCAACATGAAGGCACTTATGGGACCGATGCTCAGGAATACCGAGCTCTGCATAGTTAACCGCTGTGATGACAGAACACATGAGGAGCTTCTGGGCTTTAAGAGACAGCTGCGTCCTATGATGCAGCAGGGCTCAATGCTTGTTATGGAAAATAAATTCGGCGAGGTTGAGCTTGAGACTCTTGATGAGGAGCTTCCGTACGATGTAAAGGGAAGCGAGATTATCATCAAGCCGGAGCATTACGGTACCTGGTACCTGGATGCAAGGGATTATCCTGACAGATATATCGGAAAGACTGTTGATTTTACGGCACGTATTATGCGTTCACCAAAGTTTGAGAAGGGTATGTTTGTGCCGGGACGCATGTCAATGACCTGCTGTGAAAATGATATGGCATTTTTAGGATATCTTGCTCATTACAAAGATATTGACAAATACAGAAATGGTGAGTGGGTGCATCTTAAGGCAAGGTTTGAGGTAAAGAACAGACCCGAATATGAGGGCGAAGGCCCTGTGCTTGAGGTGCTTTCAATGGCTCTGACCGGCGAGATTAAGGAGCCGGCCGGCTTCTGATAAAAAAACGGAGGATTATGGCAGCTGCATCAAGGCACAATATAATAACTGTTCCCGGAAGCTCTGATGTTGAGGTTAAGAAGTCACATTTTCTGTGCGCTCTTAAAAATGTCAGAAGCGAGGAGGAGGCCAGAGACTTTATAGAAGAGGTACGCAAAAAGCATTATGATGCAAGGCATAACTGTTTTGCAATGCGTATCGGCACTCCCGACAATGTATTCGAAAGATCCGGAGATGACGGTGAGCCTCAGGGCACAGCCGGAAAGCCTATGCTGGAGATACTTAAGGGAGCAGAGCTTTATGATGTATGTGCTGTTGTAACCAGATACTTCGGAGGAACGCTGCTTGGAACCGGAGGCCTGGTCAGGGCGTATTCAGATTCACTCAAGGAGGGGCTTGCGGATTCTGAGATAAGCGAGCTTACAGAAGGAACAGAGCTCAGGATAAAAGCAGATTATTCCCTGGCTGAAAAGATAAAACGTCTTGCAGCAGCAGAGGGACTGTACAGTCTTAATGAGGAGTATGCTGCGGACTGCACACTCACCTATCTTATCCGGAGAGATGAGGAAGCGGCATTTACACAGAAGCTTACACAGCTCAGCAGCGGCAGAACAGTGCCGGAGAGAGTAAGAGAGCTTTTATTTGCAGGCGGCACGACGCCGGTTATATACTGAAAATTATGATTAACTATCAGGATGAGATAAAGCATTTCAAGCCCTCGCTTGATGTGGACAACATTGAGGATGCTATTGCAGGCATGAACCTTACTGACATGAACGATCTTATGATGCAGCTTGTCAGAAATGCAGTGCAGGGAGCCTCGGAGAAAACAGCAGCTGACAGAACCGCAGAGCCGCGCAGCACACAGCCGGCCGGCAGTGCCGATGACGGATATGTGAATGAAGGTTAAGACAAGCTTTAGAAAAATTGCAAACGCTTACTATAATGTGGGGCTTGAACGTGCACAGCTTAACGATCTGAGCGGTGCTGCAGGCTATCTTAAGGAGGCTCTTCATTATGATAAGACCTGCACCGAGGCAAGGAATCTCCTGGGACTCATTTTTTATGAAATGGGTGAAACTGCGGACGCACTGGTGCAGTGGATCATAAGCTATAATTTTGATCCCGATCCGGTTAATAACAGAGCAGATCATTTTCTTGAACAGATTCAGCGCAAGACCAGAGTCATGGAAAATGATTCAGCGCTTGTAAAGCGTTTTAATCAGGCACTTTATATAGCGCAGAGCGGCGGAGAGGATTTTGCGGTTATAGAGCTTCGTGACATAACGAAGAAAAAGCCTAATTTTGTCAAGGCACAGCTGCTTCTTGCTGTACTGTATATGCAGACAGGCGATTATATCAAGGCCGGCAGAGGACTGCTTGAGGTGCTTCGCATAGACCACAATAATCCGCAGGCAAGCGTGCTTATGGAGGAGGTTAAGCGCTCCACGGGCAAGGCTGACATTGAAAATGCTAAGCTTAAGAACGCATTTTCCCACAGGGAGCTTGAGGATGGGGACGTAATTATCCCGAAGCAGAGCAATTCCGTTGCCGCAGACAGGGTGGTGCTGCATATAGTGATTGGCGTTATTCTCGGTATTCTGAGCTTTTATATACTGGTGCTGCCGACTATCAGGCGCGGCTACACCAGCGAGCTTAATAAAAGCATAGCAGAGAACAGTCAGGAGCTTTCTGATGTAAATGCGCGCTACAGTGAGCTTGAAGGACGATATAACGAGCTTACTGCGCAGTACAGTGATGTAAGTCAGAAGTTAAATGCCTATGAGGCGGAAAATGCTGCATTTACCGACATGTATGAGAAGCTTAATTCCGTTATGGCAGATTACAATGAGGGCAGGATAGAGGATGCCGTGACAGAGTACACCGGCATCGACCGTTCGCTTATAACCTCTGAGCCGCTTTTAAGCCAGCTTCAGGGCGTTGACCGCGTAATGCTTAATGATGCCTTCAATTCAATCGTGGAGAAGGGAACTGATAACTGGAATGCAGGAAGCTTAAATCAGGCAGAGTACTATTATAAGCTTGCACTTCAGATTAAATCAGATGACCCAGAGGCCATGTATCTGCTTGCAAGGCTTTATCAGTCGCAGAGCCGCATAGCGGAGGCAAATGAATTGTTTGACCGTATTGTCGGAGAGCATCCTGAGAGTCAGTATTCGCAGAAGGCAATTGAAGCAAGAGGATACTGATTCAAGGGACTATAAGCCGCGCATAAGTAAGGAAACTGCTGCCGGAATAAGCATTTCATTTAGTGAAGTGCTTATTTAATCAGCATGTCCTTAAAGATAGTTAGTTTATATT
>CAVALT010000053.1:0-8368 GCA_963589455.1 Clostridiales bacterium | reverse complement strand
GCCCGAAGGGCCTCTGGCCAGCCACATCGAGGATTTGCGAAGCAAATTCGAGATTGGTGCTAAACAGTTACCATTATTTACCATTTTTAAACACAGTCTTTTCACATGTGTCAGATATCCTTGCAAAGGATTAAATTTATAGGCAGCAGTATAAGCTTATCAGGATGGCATAATTTCTGATACCAGGGGCTTTGGCTGTAATATCCGTATTCAGGATATTACACAGACGAGATTCTGACGTATCCGGAAGTTAGGCTGAGATATTAAGCTTAAGGCAGAAAAGTATTTACATCATAACGAGGTCGTGGAAGATGAAGAACAGGAAAATTGTTATAGCCGCCGCAGCGGTGATTATCATTGCAGGAATTGCAGCGGTAGCAGCAAAGACTCTGCTTGGAACAGGCGGCGGACAGCAGGGCGGTCCCGGAGGAAAGGGCGGTCCCGGAGGTCCGGGAGGCGGACAGCAGCAGGAGGTAAGTTATACCGTTGTAAAAACTGAAAAGCCTCATTACGGCAATGTATCTGTTTCATCCAGCCTTACAGGAACTGTTGAAGCAAGTGATGTTGTTCATATCTATGCAAAAGCCTCAGGAGATGTTACGGAGGTTAATGTAATTGCAGGAGATACGGTTGAGGCCGGTCAGACTCTGATGACGATTAATACGGAGCAGGTTGAGTCAGCACAGAACCAGCTGGATTCAGCCAAGGTTAATCTGGATTCCGCGAGCTCAACGCTCAGCCGCATGCAGATCCTTTACAACGGAGGAGATATAACAGCCCAGGAGTTTGAGCAGTACCAGGATCAGTATAAGTCAGCCCAGCTTAGCTATGAGTCAGCAAAGATCAATTATGATAAGCAGGTAAGCTACAGCACCATAACCGCACCGATATCCGGACGTGTAGAGTCTGTAGGCGTAGAAGTTTATGATAATGTAAGCATGAATACCGAGCTTGCAGTCATCTCAGGAGAGGGCGAGAAGCGTATTACAGCCTACGTCAGTGAGCGTATGATGCAGAACCTCAGAGAGGGCGACGAGATACAGGTATATAAGAATGGAAATGAGTATGCCGGACGTCTTACTGAGATAAGCTCTATTGTTGATTCAGCTACAGGCCTGTTCAAGGTTAAGGCTGAGCTTGAGAATACAGATGATATTGCAACAGGCAGCTCTGTTAAGATCATCATGGTTACAGACAGAGCAGAGAATGCAATGCTTGTTCCGGTTGATGCAATTTACTATAGCGGCGGCAATGCCTATGTATATGTTGTAGAAGACGGAGTTGCACGCATGAGAAGCGTAGAGGTAGGCCTCTATGATTCTGATGTAGCTGAGATCAAGTCAGGTCTTACTGATGATGATAATGTAGTTTCAACCTGGAGCAATAACCTCTATGAGGGTGCAAGCGTTCGTCTCTATGATGAGGTATACGGCAGTGAAGCCTCCTCTGCAGAAGGCGCTGATGCAAATGCAGATAATCCAGACAATTCAGGCAATCCGGCACCGGAGATGAACAGCGCCGCTGCACCGTCAGAGCAGCCGGCAAAGTCAGAAGCTCCGGCTGAGGAAGCTGAAGATAAAAATGCTGTTATGCCTTCTGATAATTCAGCAGAGGCTGAGGCACCATCAGCAGAAGCTGACACAGTATCAGCAAATGCAGAGCAGCCAACAGAACCAGCAGTTCAGGCAGAATCGTCAGCTCCTGATGAGGCAGCTGCACCGGCTGATAATGCAGCTGACAATACTGAAGAGACACAGGCAGATACTGTAGAAACAGCAGCAGAATAAGGAGATACAGAGCATGTTTTTCACCAAATATGTATTAAAGAGACCTGTAACGGTCGTCATGGCACTGCTCTGCCTGCTTGTATTCGGTATATCTTCGATATTCAGTGCGAAGCTTGAGCAGATGCCTGATACAAATACTCCGATGCTTATCGTTATGGCTACCTATTCCGGTGCCAATCCTGAGGATATGGATGAGCTGGTAACTCAGCCTATTGAGGATGAAGTAAGCACGCTTGAGGGTGTATCAACCATGAGCTCCACCTCATCCGAGGGCAGATCAATGATCATGCTTGAGTATGATTACAGCCAGGATATGGATGAGGCCTATGACGATCTTAAGAAGGCGATTGATAATATAAGAGACCTTCCAGATGACTGCGAGACCTCCATCATGGAGATGAACAACAACTCCTCAGAGAGCATAATGATGTCAGTCTCCAATCCGAGTCAGGCCAGTCTTTATGACTATGTAGATCAGAAAATCGTTCCTGAGCTTGAGAAGCTGAGCACAGTAGCTGAGGTTAGCGTACGAGGAGGAAGCTCAGAATATATAAAGGTCGAGCTGAAGTCCGATATGATGGCTCAGTACGGTGTTACCATCAGCAACATTACCTCGGCAATGTCAGCCGCTGACAGCACAATCCCCTCCGGAACAGTTGATTCAGGTAATCTTGAGCTCAGTGCATCAACCTCTATTGATGCGGACTCACTTGATGACCTTAAAAAGATGCCTATTACAACCAGCTCGGGCAAGCTTGTATATCTTGAGGATATAGCTGATGTTTACTACAGCACACAGAGCATGGGAGGCATATCGAGATATAACGGTCAGGAAACAATTTCCATCTCGTTAACAAAGAATCAGGATGCCACAGCCATGAAGCTGTCATCTCAGGTTAAGTCTGTAATCAAGAACCTTGAGGCAGACGATGAGGAGCTCAGCATTGATATAGTAAGAGATGAGTCCGATGATATTCTGAGCTCACTTAAGGATGTTGCTGAGACCATGGTGCTTGCTGTAGGCATCTCCATGATAGTGCTTCTGCTTTTCTTCGGAGATTTCAAGGCGGCTGCCATAGTAGGCTGCTCAATACCTACATCCATACTTGTTACGCTTATAGTTATGACAAGTCTTGGAATGTCACTTAATATCATTACCATGAGTGCATTGACACTGAGTGTCGGCATGATGGTTGATAACTCGATAGTTGTTCTTGAGTCCTGCTTCAGAGCCAAGGAGCTGGTAGATGAAGATGACCGGCTGGGATATGCTACGGCAGCACTCAATGGTACCCAGGTTGTAGCAATGTCTGTATTGGGATCAACGCTTACCACCTGCGTAGTTTTTCTTCCGCTGGTATTCCTTGACGGAATGGCAGGACAGATGTTCAAGCAGCTTGGCTGGGTTATCGTATACAGTATGACTGCATCCCTGCTTTCGGCTATATCAATAGTTCCGCTGACATACATGTTCTATAAGCCAAGAGAGCGTGAGAAGGCGCCGCTTAACGGACCGGTCCGCAGAATGCAGAATGCATACCGCAGGATGCTTCCGCATTGTCTGAAGCATAAGTTTGTTATACTTGGCTGCTCAGCAGCACTTGTAGTGCTGACGCTGTTCCTCGGAACCGGCATGAAGACTGAGCTTATGACAAGCGATGATACCGGAACGATTACTGTAAGCATTACAACCAGACCGGGACTTAAGGATGAGCTTTCGGATGAAATCCTTAAGCAGGCTGAGCAGATAGTAGCTGAAAATGAAAATGTTGATTCGTACATGCTTCGTTTCAACAGCTCGGACGGAAGCATTTCCGTGTACTTAAAGGATGACCGTAAGCAGAGCACTGACGAGATTACCGCAGACTTTAAGCGTCAGATGGCAGATATAGACAACTGTACAATAACTGTTTCAGCTGATTCCTCGATGAATTTCGGCCGTGTGAATACCGATTATCAGGCAATCATTCAGGGAACACAGTACAGCGAGCTTCAGGAGGCCTCACAGGCAATAGTTTCAGAGCTTATCGCACGTGATGACGTCATGAATGTTCACTCAAGCATTGAGAATACGGCACCTATAGTTTCTATCAAGGTTGATCCGGTAAATGCTACTGCCGAGGGTCTTACAGCAGCGCAGATCGGAGCACAGGTTAAGAGCTATCTTGACAGCACTCAGATTGCAAAGCTTACAATTGACGGCAATGAGATAAAGGTTAAGGCTGAGTATCCTGACGGCGAATACAACAGTGTAAATCAGCTTGAGCGTATACTTATTACAAAGCCTCAGGGTGGAAGCGTTGCTCTTAGCGACGTAGCAGATATTATATATAAGGACAGTCCTTCATCTATTTCGAAGGAAAATAAAGAGTATCAGGTAACCATAAGCTGTGACTTTACAGGTGATGATGTCACAACTCAGCTTGACAATGAGGTTATTGCCCAGCATCTTACAGGTACCATAACAAAGGGAACAAGCTCCATGGACCGTATGATGAAGACTGAGTTTGCAGGACTTTACAAGGCTATTGCAATTGCAGTATTCCTTATATTTGTAGTAATGGCTGCACAGTTCGAGTCGCCGAAGTTCTCCTTCATGGTTATGACAACTATACCGTTCTCACTTGCAGGTTCGTTTGCTGCACTTAAGCTTACCGGCGTGTCAATGAGTATGACCTCACTTATAGGCTTCCTTATACTTGTCGGAACCGTAGTTAACAACGGTATTCTCTATGTAGATGCAGTAAACCAGGAGAGAACACAGATGGATCTGAACTCAGCGCTTATAGAGGCAGGAGCAACCAGACTTCGTCCTATTCTCATGACTACAATGACTACAGTTCTTTCAATGCTGCCTATGGCCATGGCCTTCGGAAGCAGCGGAGCAAGTACCCAGGCACTCGCAGTCGTTGATATCGGAGGACTTGCATTCGGTGTCTTAGTTGCACTGTTTATACTTCCGGTATATTATCTGGTAATGAACGGCAAGAAGGAAAGAAGAGTACTCGAGCTCTAAGGAAAATGCTGATTAATTCAGCATTTTCCTTAGATACCTCCACCTCCGGTAAATCGCACGGATTTGCTTTTAGATTTGCTGCTTTGCAGCTGCCTTTATTAAAGTGAAAGGAGATAAATGAATAAAAGAAGAACAACAGCTCTAATATGCATAACAGGACTGCTTGCAGGAAGCCTCGGAAGCATAAATGCATTTGCGGAACAGAGTCCGAGCTTTACCTATTCAGCTGAAGAGTGGGCTTCTCTTCGGGATAATAATCTCGATTACAGCGAGATTGATAAGCTTATTCATGAGTACAATCCTACAGTACTGGCAAATGCACTTTCATATAACGAGCAGAGAGATAAAACCAGCTCCGATGTTGCACAGAGCTATTATGATGCAGCTGAGCAGGTATACAACAATATGAGCTATCCTGATTCAGACAGCTCCAATTATGCAAGCGGTGTTACCTCTTATCTGAATTCACAGATCAGCTACGAGAATCTCAGAGAGCAGGGAGACAAAAACACCAACGATTCTGTAACCTATAAGCTTGGCTATGATAAGCAGGAGGCAAATCTTGCAAAGCAGGCAAAGCTTCTTATGGTTAATTACTGGAGCAGCTACTATAATCTGGAGACCTACCGCAATAATATAACGCAGGCTGAGCTTAATGTTGAATCTGTAAAGCGCAAGGTTCAGGCCGGTACGGCAACTCAGAGCCAGCTGCTTACTGCAGAGCAGTCTCTGACTAATGCAAAAACTGCACTGACTACAGCTGAAAGTGATCTTGAATCTACAAGGAGAAGCCTTGTGCTTATGCTTGGCTGGAATGCTTCAGATACTGTGAATATTGGCGAGCTTCCTACTGTTGGAGCAGATACTGTGAATGCCATAAATCTTACTCAGGATATTGAGACAGCAAAAACAAAGAATTATTCGCTGCAGAGCACGGACAGGCAGCTGACTAATGCAACAACCTCAAACGTCAGAGAGGAGCTTACACAGACCAGAAATACCTCAGTTAAGAATATTGAGGCCAATATAAGAAACCTCTATGATACTCTTAAGCAGAGCCTGTCGGATCTTGAGGCAGCTAATGAGACTCTTGCAGTTAAGCAGTCTGACTTAAGTGCAGCAGAAACCAAAAAATCTGCCGGCATGATGACTGAGAATCAGTACACAAACACAAAGCTTGCATATGACTCTGCTAAGATAAATGTGCAGCTGAAGCAGCTTTCCGTGCTTACGGCTTACATTAACTATGAGGCTGCAGTCAATGGTCTTGCCGAGACATAAAGGGCAGGCTGGAGGTACACTATGATTAAGCCATGTAAATTGCTGCATAGGACTTTTAGAATCTGTATGCTTTCTGTCTGCCTTGCAGCAGGATGCACAGCTGTCAGCAAAGGCATTACAAGCTATGCTGTAACAATAGAATATGATAATCTCAGAGAGCTGCTTATACAGGGAAACAACGATCTTAAGAACAGTCAGAGCCTTACAAATGTTAAAAACATATCCTATCAGCTTGACGTTCTGAGAGAGGAAACCCAGAGCCTTGCAGCAAACAGCACTATCTATTCAGATGACACGGAAACAGCTGCTCAGTATAAGAGCTCTGCTGCCATACTTAACCGTACGATTGAGCAGCTTGAAAAGCAGCTTGACAGGCAGACCTCTGACACCGGAGCAATCAATCAGAGCGCAGATACGCTGACTATGTCAGCCCAGTCAGCAATGATAAGCTATCTTCAGATGCAGGAAAATGCTGATGCAATGCAGAAGACTGCCGAGGCAGCAGAGCTTAAGTACAAGAATGCATTGACCCGTCAGTCTGCAGGCGCAGCAACCGAGAGTGAGGTCACAACAGCTCACGCTGAGATGCTTACCGCTCAGAATCAGGCTGCGTCCTTTAAGCAGCAGGCAGCCTCCTTAAGAAGCAGCCTTTTAGATCTTCTCGGTATAACCGATGGAAGTGATGTCACCATAGCAAAGCTTCCGGAGCCGGATATAAGCGGCATTGAAGCAATTAATCATGATGAGGATAAGCTTACTGCTGTCAATAATAATTCAGAGGTCAAGAGTGCAAGACATACCAAGGGCACATCAACAGCCAATATGGATATTAAGGAAGCCAATGAAACTGTGGCAGTCGGCAATGCCGAGGCGGACTATGAGGAAGCCTTTCTCGCAGTAAAAAACGGTCTTGAAAATTATTATGCCGCTAAGAAGGGTCTTACCGCGGCTGAACAGAGCTATCAGAGCCTGCAGCGCAAAAAGAACGCAGGTATGCTCACACAGGCTGATGAGCTTTCAGGTGAGGCTGAATACATTACCTCAAAAAGCAGATATGAATCTGCCAAGATGAGTCTTACTGCAGCCTATGAAAACTATAAGTGGATGCTGAAGGGATATTCAACCGGTGGCAGTGCTGCAGGCGGTGGTTCGGCTCCGGCAGGAATGCAGTAAGCCTGTGGTGTTATATGCTTAGCAGCCCGCGGCTGATCGCGCGGATTTATTTTTGATTTGCTGCTTAACAGCTTAAATCCGATGAAATGCTTTAATCAGCGTATCAATAAAAAGCTGCTCGACAAGCTCACAAGTATGTGATACTATATAAAACAATTATATAACATTAAAGGATAGAGGCGCGGTAGACATTAGTATCGCTGCACTGCAGCAGTGAGTTCGCAGCTCACAAAGGCGGCAGCTGAGAAAGGGGATATCGCCGAAGGACAGAAGGCGAGCCTGTCCTGGGCAAACGGATAATATCCGCTTGACTGTCGCTTATGCGTTGTGCTATCGGTATTTATCTGACAGTCGAACGGCGCAGGCGGAGAGCTATGTATTAGTAACTGACCGATTACAGATGATCAGGTACACAGATCGTATATAAGACGAATCAATACATGGCGTATTGGTTCGTTTTTTTTATGCTATGCATTGTTTATACAGACTGCCGAGGCTTATTTAAGCACAGGGCAATCTGCTGTAAGAAGGGAACAAGTACAGCTTGAGCCCGGAACTATTTTTATGAAAGGGATATGATTATGAGCACGAAACCGGTTTTTACAGGAGCAGCATCAGCACTTATCACACCTACCGATGAAAATGGCATCGATTATGAGGCATATGGAAGGCTTATAGACTGGCAGATTGAACAGGGCATCAACGGTCTCGTTGTTGTAGCTACCACAGGAGAGGGTGCTACTCTTACAGATGAGGAGCACAGAGCAGCAATTGCATTTGCAGCTGAGCGCATCAATAAGAGAGTTCCGATGATTGCAAGCACAGGCTCCAATGACACAGCCTACAGCATAGAGCTTACCAGATATGCCTGCGAGCATGGAGCAGACGGCTGTCTTGTAGTGTCACCTTATTACAACAAGACTACCCAGGCAGGACTTATTGCAAGCTTTACAGCTATTGCCGAGGCCTCCACTGCACCGCTTATTCTGTACAATATACCGGGACGTACAGGCATCAACATTCTTCCTGAGACACTCGCAAAGCTTTCAGAGCATGAGAATATTGCCGGTGTTAAGGAAGCTAATGGTGATATTTCATCAGTTGCAGAGAC
>CAVALT010000052.1:0-8374 GCA_963589455.1 Clostridiales bacterium | reverse complement strand
TCAAGCAAAAGCGTCCGGGGCCGGAAAACAGTCATGAAACGGAAACTGAAAAATGTCTGTTGTATTACTTTGTATTTACTTTAGGAAACGCCGATTAAAGCGTTTCCTACGCCGGATTTACGCTGCGAAGCAGCTGATTCCACTGTAAATCCGTGCAATCCGCCGGAGGCTATTCAGGAAATGCTGATTAAATCAGCATTTCCTGAATTATAAGTCTGAATACACTTGACTTTTGAGCATTTTCCTCTAAAATTTAATTCACAAGTGGCAGAAAGTGTAAATTTGTGGAAGGCAGTGTCAGATTCATATGCTAATGGGTGAGTACAACCACACGATCGATGCTAAGGGCAGGGTAACCATACCTGCCAAGTTTCGATGTGAGCTTGGGGATCACTTTGTTGTCACCCGCGGACTCGCCAAATGTCTTTCGGCATACTCATATGAAAGATGGCAGAAGATAGAGGATAACCTGAGCAAAATATCGCTTACCAATAAGGCAGGAATGAAGCTCACACGTCTTATCCTCGGCAATGCCATTGAGTGTGAGGTCGATAAGATGGGCCGCATACTTATAACTCAGAATCTCAGAGCAAAGGCCGAGCTCGCAAAGGATGTGGTGCTTGTCGGACTCGGAGACCGTATAGAGATATGGGATAAGGCTGCATGGGATGAGGTTAACTCAGAGGATGCATTTGATAATATGAGCGACGAAGAGCTTGATGCATTGGAAGGAATCGAACTTTGACCGGGTTTTCACACAAATCAGTGCTTTTAAATGAAGTTATAGAGGGCCTTAATATCAAGGCCGACGGTATATATGCGGACGGAACCGTAGGCGGAGGCGGTCATTCATATGAGATTGCGGCCCGCCTCGGAGACAAGGGCAGACTGATAGGCATAGACAGGGATGCCGATGCTGTGGAAGCAGCAGGAGCAAGACTTTCCTGCTACGGAGAAAAGGCAAGGGTCGTAAGAGGCAATTATCTTGACGCTGTAAGCATTCTTAAGGAAATGCAGATAGACGGCGTTGACGGCTTCCTACTGGATCTCGGGGTATCCTCCCATCAGTTCGATGATGCGGAAAGAGGCTTTTCCTACAGAAGCGATGCACCGCTTGATATGCGTATGGACAGGCGCGATGCCCTAAGCGCATACAATGTGGTAAATGAGTACCCGGAGCAGGAGCTCTTCAGGATCATCAGAGACTACGGCGAGGACAAATTTGCAAAGAACATTGCAAAGCACATAGTACTGGCAAGAGCATCCAAGCCTATAGAGACAACCTTTGAGCTCACGGAGATTATCAAGGCTGCCATTCCGGCCAGAATGAGAGAGGGCAAGGGACATCCGTCCAAGAAAACCTTCCAGGCCATAAGGATAGAGGTTAATCACGAGCTGGATATACTGAAGGACTCGATAGACGGAATCATAGATTTTCTGAATCCGGGAGGAAGACTGTCCATCATAACCTTCCAGTCACTTGAAGACAAGATAGTTAAGTCGGCATTTCGAACAGCTGAGGATCCGTGCATATGTCCTAAGGATTTTCCGGTTTGCGTATGCGGAAGAAAATCAAAGGGCAGAGTTATTACACGCAAGGCGATAACAGCAGGGGCAGAGGAGCTCGAGGACAACAACAGGGCGCACAGTGCAAAGCTGCGCATATTTGAAAAGGCCTGATAAGGGCAGAAAGGAGCAGACATGGCTGCAGGAACAAGAAGCGTTAATGCATATGCATACCGCAGAGCCAATGCCGCAGGCAGATACTATACAGACGGCAATACGGTAAGAGTTTCAGAGCCTGAGTATGTACCTGTTCCAAAGCGCAGACGCCGCAGAGTGCACAGACAGGATCCGAGATACCGTGAGGCTGAGAGAAGCGCATGCGTTTCTCTTAATTTTCCGCTGACTATGCTGCTGGTTGCAGCAGTAGCCATATCGGTATTTGTTGGCTATAAGTATCTGTGCCTTAAGTCCTCGCTTGATATGCATATGTCAAGCATCAAGACCCTGGAGACTCAGCTCGATACTCTCCGCACTGAAAATGATGCGCTTGAGAAGAGCATAGATACATCAGTGGACCTTAATGAGGTTTATGAAACGGCCGTCAACAAGCTTGGAATGGTTAAGGTTGGTCAGGACAACATTATCCAGTATGATAAAACCGAAAGTGAGTACGTAAAGCAGTATGAAGACATCCCGTCAGGACAATAGACCTGCGTCGGGCAAAAAAAGAATCAGGCGTTCAGGAAGACTGAAACAGTATATGCTCAATAAGATGAACATTACCGTGGTGCTTATAGGCGCGGCAATGATCGGATTATTGGCATATATTTTCTATATCCAGCATAATAATGCAGATGAGTACAACAAGATAGTGCTGACACAGCGTCAGTCCGAGTATGAATCCAGAACCATACCCTACAGGCGCGGAGATATATTTGACAGAAACGGTACGACACTTGCAACAAGCGAGAAGGTCTACATAATGATACTTGACCCGAACCAGATGATCACCTATGAGGGACGCAAGGATGACGGAACCGTATCAAGAAATGTTGTAGAGCCTACTATAGCCGCAATAAGTGAATTCTTCGGCGATGATGCCGCGGAGCTCAGACATACCATCAATGACAATCAGAGCTCATCATACATAAGATATAAAAAGGATATAAGCTACGATCAGAAGCTTGAGTTCGAAGCCTATATAGATGAAAAGAATAAGGAATATCAGTCAAGCACCGATCCTGCCACAGGCAAAAACCGCATAAAGGGCATATGGTTTGAGGATAATTACAAGAGAAATTATCCTTATAATTCGCTTGCCTCGGCAGTAATAGGAATTGCAAGCAGCGACGGAACCAACGGCTCCGGAGGCGTTGAGCAGTATTACAATGAAAATCTTACAGGCATAAACAGACGAGAGTACGGCTATCTTGACGGAGATGCCAATCTCGAGAAGGTTATCAAGCCGGCAGTTGACGGCGACAGCCTGGTGCTTACCATAGACGTATCCATACAGAATACGGTCGAAAAATATCTCAAGGAATGGAAGGAGGGCGATGTAGGCTCCAAATCAGCAGCCTGCATCGTTATGAATCCTAAGAACGGCGAGGTGCTTGCTATGGCGAGCACAAACAGCTTCGACCTTAACAATCCGAGAACTACAGGAGATTATACCGAGGAGGAGATATATGACTTCGGTATAGATGAGGCTGTGTCGGATTACAAGCTTAAGAATCCCGGACTGACGCCGATAACAACGTCCGAGGTGCCTGAGCATTATACAAGAGAAGAGATAATGAAGCTCGGAGAGACCATAGCTATGTACCAGGTATGGAGAAATATACCTGTAAGCGATACCTTCGAGCCGGGCTCAACCCAGAAGATATTTACCGTTGCAGGTGCTCTGGAGGAAAATGTTATCTCCCGTGATTCGACCTTTGAATGCAACGGACATGTTACGCTTTCAGACGGAGTAAACAGCTGGCGTATAAACTGCGTCAACAGAAATGGTCACGGACTGCTGGACGTTACAGGAGGCATAACAAATTCCTGCAACGTTGTAATGATGAACATTGCATTTGCCGAGCTGTCTCAGAATTTCGTAAGATACGAGAAGCTCTTCGGCTTTGGACAGATGACAGGCATAGATCTTCCTGCTGAGGCCAATACGGAAAATATGGGCTTTGCTGATGAAAATCTCGGAAAGACCCAGCTTGCAACCAACTCCTTCGGACAGAACTATAACTGTTCAATGATACAGATGGCTGCAGCGTACTGCTCAGTGCTGAACGGAGGACATTATTACAGACCTCACGTTGTAAAGCAGATACTGTCCAGCGACGGAGCGTTAAAGGAGGATGTTCAGCCTCTGCTGGTAAGAGAAACCGTATCCTCATCAACCTGCGACTTCCTTAAGGATGCACTGGTTGAGACTGTTGAAAGCGGAACCGGCAAGGCGGCACAGGTTGCTGGCTATACAGTAGGCGGCAAGACGGGAACAGCTCAGAAGCTTCCGCGTTCAGCCAAGAAATATCTGGTATCCTTCTGCGGCTTTGCACCGGCTGAGGATCCCTCACTGCTCTGCTATGTTATAGTAGACGAGCCTAATCTTCCGGGTGAGGAGGCAGCACACAGCTCCTTTGCATCCACTATATTCTCGAAGATTATGGCAGAGGCACTTCCGGCAATGAATATATATCCGGAGGGAAGCGGTGCAGCTGACTCAGAGGGAGCGCAGGCAGCAGTTTCGGCAGAAGAGGGCGATTCAAGACAGGCCATGGGAACTGCCGGAGACGCTGCAGCTGAGGCTGAGTCCGAGAGTGAAACAGCTGTCGAGATACTTACCAATAATAACGGCGAGCCGGTCTATGAGACCATTTCAAATGAAGAAACAAAGGCTGAGGTACCGGCAGCATCGGATGAATATATAGAGGGCAGTGATGACGGAGCTGAGCTTCCGGAGATGTATTATGAGACACAGACTGCCGAGAGTGACAGCGAGGAGTAATTATATTTTATGACAGATACAGCTGATATGTTCGGAGCCGTTACGGCTTTTCTCGGACTTGGAACGGCCTTTATACTGACGGTTATTATGTCGCCCTGGGTTATTCCCATGCTGCGACGCATGAAATTCGGGCAGGAGGTAAGAGATGACGGACCGCAGTCGCACCTTAAGAAGCAGGGCACTCCGACTATGGGAGGCATCATTTTCCTGATTGCCATAACGGCGGCAGTGCTTGCAGGCATGCTCAGGTTCGGGACTGTCAATGTCAGGGCACTCCAGATGCTTCTGCTTACAGCAGGCTTCGGAGCGACGGGCTTTCTCGACGACTATCTCAAGATAAAACGCCACACCTCAGATGGACTTAGCCCGAAGCAGAAGCTCGCACTGCAGCTTGTTATTACGGTGATCTTTGCCGTGTGGATATATATCTCGGATAATGATACGGCAGGACGCATACTTATTCCTTTTACGGGAAATGCCTCCCATGCCTTAAGCATAAGACTTCCTATATGGATATTTGTTCCGTTTGTTGTCTTTGTTGTGCTTGGCACCGACAATGGAGTAAATTTCACCGACGGACTTGACGGTCTTTGCTCATCGGTAACGGCAGTTGTTGCAGCCTTTTTCATGATACTCGGAATGGTTAACGGAGATCATGGAATAACACTTGTCTCCTCAGCTGTGGTTGGAGGACTTCTGGGCTTTCTGCTGTTCAATGTTTATCCGGCAAGGGTATTTATGGGTGACACAGGCTCTCTTGCACTCGGCGGCTTTGTAGCGGCAGCGGCAGTTGTTAACGGCATGGAGCTCTATATTCCGATAGTCGGCTTCATTTACATGCTTGAGGTAATCTCGGTAATAATACAGGTAGCATACTTTAAGCGTACACATGGAAAGAGATTCTTCAGAATGGCACCTATACATCACCATTTTGAGCTTCTCGGAAATTCTGAAACACGTATTGTTGCGGCATTTACAATAGTAACCATACTGCTGTGCGCTGCGGCATATATCGGAGCAGTATATTAAGGAAATGCTGATTTAATCAGCGTTTTCTTAACTAAATGCTAAATCAGCATTTCACACAAAAAAACGTAAATCATGGTTCGGACAGTTTTATGCTGCCCGGACTTTAACGCACTTTAAGGGTCTGAGATATAAGAGACAGTCGGGAAAGCAATTATGAATGAGAACAGGAGAGTGTTGATAGCGGGAACCGGAAAGAGCGGCATTGCGGCTGCAAAGATGGTTCTTAAAATGGACGGTGAGGTACTGCTTTACAACAGCAATGCAGATACTGATGTGTATTCGATAGTTTCACAGTTTAATGAGGGTGATAAGCTGAGCGTGCGCTGCGGCGAGCTCAGGCCTGTTGATCTGAGAGACATTCATCTTGCAGTTGTAAGCCCGGGAATTCCGCTTAATTCTGATTTTATTACGCTTCTCGACCGTTCCAGAATCCCGGTTATCGGAGAGCTTGAGCTTGCATACCAGGCTTCAAAGGGACGTATAGCTGCGATAACGGGAACCAACGGCAAGACTACGACGACAGCCCTGGTCGGTGAGATTCTGAAGTCACATTATAGTCAAACCGTGGTAGCAGGCAACATCGGTGAACCATTTTCCGAATTTGCCCTGAAAACAAAGGACGAGACCGTAAGTGCCGTTGAGGTCAGCTCATTCATGCTTGAGACAATCAACGAATTCAAGCCGGTGGTCAGCACCATACTTAATATTACCCCGGATCACCTTGACAGACACGGCAGCATGGCTAATTATATCAAGTGCAAGAAGGCCATAGCCATGAATCAGACCGAGGAGGATACCATAGTTCTCAATTACATGGATCAGGAGCTCAGGAAATTCGGACAGAGCAGTGAGCTTAAGCCACAGGTAGTATGGTTCTCATCCGATGAAATTCCTGAAGGAGAGTGTTTCTATCTTAAGGATGATGATATATACTATAAGCATGACGGAAGAGATGAGCTCTTTATTAACGTACATGAGCTTAATCTTTTAGGCAGGCATAATTATGAAAATGTTATGGCCGCTGCCGCAATGGGCCTTAAGATGGGGGTTCCGCAGGATAAGATAAAGTCTGTGCTGAGGAGCTTTAAGGCTGTTGAGCACAGGATCGAGTTTGTCAGGGAGCGCTGCAGAGTCAGATATTATAATGATTCAAAGGGCACTAATCCGGATGCCGCAATTCAGGCGCTCAAGGCTATGCCGGGACCGACTATACTTATCGGCGGTGGCTATGATAAGCACTCAGAGTATGATGACTGGGTTAAGCTCTTCCCGGGAAAGGTCAAGAAGCTGGTGCTGCTTGGCCAGACAAGGGATAAGATTTATGAATGCTGCAGAAAATACGGCTTCAATGAGGTATCCTTTGCAGAGGATATGAACGAGGCTGTAAAGATCTGCGCTTCATTTGCGGATGAGGGTGATTATGTGCTCTTGAGTCCGGCATGTGCAAGCTGGGGCATGTTCAAAAACTACGAGGAACGCGGCGAGATATTCAAGAGATGCGTTGAGGAGCTGTAGGCTGCACAGACAGAGCCCTGTAAGCAGGCAGGCAGAGGTGCCAGAGTACCAAAGATGCAGAGGTGCATAGGCACAGAGGCTCAGTACAGGGCAGCAATCAGAGGTGTAAGGGAAAACGGCTCTGGTCAGACTTCGATTTGTTTCGAATCGAATAGAAAGAGGAGATTACAGGATGGCAGCATACGGCAATGCCACTGAAAAATCTATATACGAACAGAACCGCAGAATTCAGGGCGGAGGCCGCAGTAAGCAGGCAGCTGCTGAGGCTGCCCGGCACGGAGCCAAGAAAAATGCCGGGAACCGCGCTGAGCTTCATCAAAGGCAGAACGGTGCCGACAGAGGGACAGCACACGGCAGGGTCAACGGCGGCAGCGGCAGCAAGAACGCACATGTACGCACTGCAGCCGAAGCAGCCGCAGTCACAGCTGCTTCGGCTAAGCATGGCAGCAGCAGAGGCAGCAGCGGCAATGCCGGATATGATAAGGCATATAAACGTGAAAACCGCAGACAGACAGAACGGGATATTGACAGAACGGCACTTCAGGAGACAGGAACCAGAGTACGGTATTTCTATGATACCAGTCTTCTCTGTGCAGTTATATTCGTATTTGCCTTAGGCTGCCTGATTATATATTCAAGCTCTCAGTATACTGCAGCACTTGAGAGAGGAAGCTCGGATTATTATTTTAAGCGTCAGCTTATAATAGGCGGGGCCGGGATTATTGCAGCAATAGGCATTTCCCTGTTTGATTATCACATACTGTGCAGGTGGAAGGCTCTGCTGACGGAGATTGCCTACTGGGGCTCGAATGCCCTGCTGCTGCTTACGCTTGTCAGGGGAATCGCCTCGCACGGCAAGGCCAGATGGATTAATATCTTTGGAATTCAGTTCCAGCCGGCAGAGGTTGCAAAGATAGCAATAATTGTGTGGATGGCCTGGTTTATTTCAAGAAAGGGCTCCAGATTAAAGGAATGGAACAACATGCGCACAGTACTGTGGCGTGCAGGCCTTCCGTTCATGCTTATCGTTAAGGAGAACAAGAGCTCGGCCATAATCGTAGCACTTATTGTAGCCGTAATGCTCTTTGTGGCACTGGAGAACATGAAGATATTTGCAGTACTCGGAGGTGCGGCGCTTGGAGCTACATTGGGACTCAGAGCACTGCTCAGGCTGTATATATCCCAGACAGGCTATTCGGCAAGATCCACGCATTACTGGATGCGACGTATATGGGGCTGGGCTGCGCCGGAGGTCTTTCCGGATGATGCCTATCAGACTCTGCAGAGCCTGTATGCCATAGGCTCAGGAGGCATAAC
>CAVALT010000051.1:0-8412 GCA_963589455.1 Clostridiales bacterium | reverse complement strand
GCTTGCAGGCAAATTCATACTGAAATACTGAAGGCGGCCAAGGCCCGAAGGGCCTTTGGGCGGCCACATTGAGGATTTGCAGAGCAAATTCAAGCTGTTTGCTGAATAGTTACTTAATTTGTAGTAAATGCTCAGCACATGGCTGATATCCGGGATCCGCAGACCGCTGAGCTCGTCCATCATGACTTTCCTATGGAAAATCCTGATATGTGCCGAATATAGCAAATAGCATCAGCCGATATCGACTATAACCTTCAGCTTATCCCGTGATGCCGCTGCATTAAGCACCTGTCGAATGGCCTTTGCAACTCTTCCGGACTTGCCGATGACCTTGCCCATATCAGTCTGAGCTACCTTAAGGCTAAGTATGATTACGTCGTTCTTGCGTTCCTCCGTAACCGTTACCTCATCCTTATTATCTACAAGAGACCTTGCTATAGTCTCTAAAACCTCTTTCATAGTCACCTCTTTGACTGCCGGTTAATTACTTTGAAATACCTGCAATCTTAAGAAGCTTGTCACATGTTGCTGTAGGAATAGCGCCGTTGTTGAGCCACTTCTTTGCAGCCTCTGCATCAATCTTAACTACGCTCTGCTCCTGGTTAGGATCATAGTATCCGATCTCCTCGATAAATCTGCCGTTGCGCGGTGATCTTGAATCTGCAACTACTACTCTGTAGAAAGGCTTCTTCTTTGCTCCGAGTCTTCTTAATCTGATCTTTACTGACATTTTTATTTCTCCTTATTTAAAAAATACTTGATAACTGTTTTACTATGTTGTGGTCAAAGGTATTTCAACCTCAACTGATACCGGATTGCTGTGTACCACGTGTTGCCGCAGTCTGTACTAAAGAAACACTGATTAAATCAGCATTTTCTAACCGTGCAGCTGCCTGCACATTGTATCAGAAAAGTCCGCCGCCGCGGAACATATTCTTACCGAAAATGTTGCCGAGTCCGCCATGCTTTCTCATTCCGCTCATCTGCTTCATAAGCTTCTGCATCTGTTCAAACTGCTTAACAAGACGGTTGACCTCTGCAATGTCTACCCCGGCACCTGCTGCAATTCTTCTCTTTCTCGAGGGGCTCATCAGCTTTGGATTAGCACGTTCCTTTTTGGTCATGCTGAGTATTATAGCCTCAATACGGTCAAACTGCTTCTGATCCACCTGACTTGCATCAAAGCCCTTCATTCCGGGAAGCATGGACATTATTGAAGAAATTCCGCCCATCTTCTTCATCTGATTCATCTGAACCATGAAGTCGTCATAGGTGAACTGGCCCTTGCGGATATTCTCGCTGACCTTCTTCTGTTCCTCAAGATCAGCTGTCTGCTCTGCCTTCTCAATGAGAGAAAGAACATCTCCCATACCGATGATACGTGATGCCATACGGTCCGGATAAAACTCCTGAAGATCTGACAGCTTCTCACCCATGCCGGCATAATATACAGGCTTGCCTGTTACTGCCTTTATAGAAAGAACAGCACCGCCTCTCGTATCTCCGTCAAGCTTTGTGACGATTAATCCGTCTACTCCTACCTTATCCGAGAAATCCTGAGCAACAGCAACAGCATCCTGACCGGTCATGGCATCGACTGTGAGCATGGTGTAATCTACATTGACATGCTCCTTGATGCTTTTAAGCTCCTGCATCATATCTTCATCAATATGAAGTCGTCCTGCCGTATCAATTATCAGCACGCTGTAGGAATTCTTAACCGCATAGTCATAAGCCGCCTGAGCAATCTCTACAGGACTGTGATCAGTCCCCATAGTGAATACCTCAAGACCAAGCTGCTCTGCGTTAACCTGAAGCTGTTTAATGGCTGCCGGTCTGTATACATCTCCTGCGGCAAGCAGAACCCTTCTTCCGGCTGACTTAAGCCTGCCTCCGAGCTTTGCTGCTGTGGTTGTCTTGCCGGCACCCTGAAGTCCGGCCATCATTATGACAGTAACCTGATTAGTAGGCTTAAGCTCAAGCACTGCCGGCTCTCCGCCCATCAGCTCAACAAGCTGCTCGCGGACTATCTTGATGACCATCTGTGCAGGTGAGAGGCTGTTAAGTATCTCTGTGCCTACCGCCTTGGCCTCAGCATCCTTTACAAACTGCTTTACAACCTTGAAGTTAACATCAGCCTCAAGCAGCGCAAGCTTAACCTCCTTCATTGCCTCGTGGACATCCTCGGCGCTCAGCTTGCCCTTGCCTCGCAGGTTCTTGAAAATATTCTGTAATTTATCGGATAAACTCTCAAAAGCCATACTTCAGTTAACCTTCATCAGACAGCTTCTTCTCAAGCAGATGAAGCTTTTCCTCATATCCCTCAAGTATCTTATCACATCTGTGTATAAGATCGTGGACTCCCTGTCTTGTTATGCCATGCAGCTCTGCTATCTCCGACAGCGACAGATCCTCATTGACAAGCTCACCGTAAACAGTCCTCTGATGCTCAGTCAGAAGCTCGCCGTACAGATCATATAGCATACCCTGTCTTACGATTTTTTCCATAACGCTCGTTATTATATAGATTTAACACAGGGGTGTCAAGTAGTATTTCTTTACACCTCTGTTTTTATGGAAATGCTGCTAATGTCAGCATTTCCCTTAATAGAAGATAGCCCTTATGAATTCCTCAGGATCAAATTTCTGCAGATCGTCTGCATGCTCTCCTACGCCTATATATCTGACAGGAATATCAAATTCATTTGCAATAGCTATTACTATTCCGCCCTTGGCAGAGCCGTCCATTTTGGTAAGTATGATGCCTGTCGGCTCACACACCTGCTTAAACTCCCTTACCTGAGACAGTGCATTCTGTCCTGTTGTTGCGTCAAGCACCAGCAGAACCTCCTTTCGTACATCCGGAAGCTTTTTCTCAAAAATCCGGTTTATCTTGGAGAGCTCATCCATAAGATTTTTCTTATTATGAAGACGGCCTGCCGTATCACAGATAAGTATATCGGCGTGCCTGCTCTCAAAGGCGTCCACAGCATCATACACAACTGCTGCCGGATCTGAGCCCTCCTCATGTCCTACTATGTCACAGCCGACTCTTTCGGCCCAGACCTCAAGCTGTTCTCTTGCCCCGGCCCTGAAGGTATCGGCAGCTGCCATTACCACTTTTTTTCCGTTTGACTTAAAGCTCATGGCCAGCTTTCCTATGGAGGTTGTCTTACCCACTCCGTTTACTCCGATGACAAGTATTACAGCCTTTTCATCTGAGGTTTCGAATGAAGCATTACCGTCACCGGCATGCTTCATGGTCTCGGCCAGCGTCTTTATCAGAGCATTTTTAACCTCATCACGATCCTTTAAATGCTCCTCGCGTATCCTGCTCTTCATCTCTGATACTATCTTATCCGACGCAGTTACTCCGACGTCGGCCATGATAAGCATCTCCTCGAGATCATCGAAGAAGTCATCATCAACCTGAGAATAGTCTCCGAAGACAGCATCCAGCCCGTTGGCTATATTATTTCTGGTCTTTTCAAGTCCATCCTTGAGTCTTTCAAAAAATCCCATGTAAGCTCTTTCCTCTCACGTATTGTCTGTACTGCAGGGCTTAATCCGACAGCTGATCACTGATGAGATCAACAGATACAAGCTTGGTTATGCCCTTTTCCTGCATGGTTACTCCGTAAAGCCTGTCTGCCGCCTCCATCGTGCCGCGTCTGTGAGTAATGACTATAAACTGTGTATGCTCCGTAAGCTTATGAAGATAGCCGGCAAATCTCGATACATTGGAATCATCAAGAGCCGCCTCGATCTCATCAAGCAGACAGAAGGGGGAGGGCTTGAGATTCTGTATTGCAAACATAAGCGCTATGGCTGCAAGAGCCTTTTCTCCTCCGGAGAGCTGCATGATATTCTGAAGCTTTTTTCCGGGCGGCTGCACTATAATTGAGATTCCTGCCTCAAGCTCGTCAGCCTTTTCATCTGCGTCCTCATTTTCAGCATCATATACAAGATCGAGATCTGCCTCACCTCCGCCGAACAGCTCTCTGAACACAGTTTTAAACTGAGCCTTGATTGCAGCAAACTGCTCATCGAACTGCTTCTTCATGCCGACATCAAGCTCTTCTATTATCTTTCTTACAGATTCCTCCGAGGCAACAAGATCATCATACTGCTGCTTCATAAAGCCGTAGCGCTCGGAAACCTCCTTGTACTCATCTATAGCCTGCACATTAACCGGTCCAAGTGCCCTTATCTTGGCCTTTACCTGATTAAGCTGCGATTTAAGCTCAGACAGTGAACCCAGCTGCTCATCATAGAACTCTCTTGCGCCGGAAAGGCTCAGCTCATACTCACTCCAGATATAGCCGGTTTCATCATCCAGCTTCTGCTGCTCCTTTTCAACCTGATTTTCAAGTCTGATTATGTCCTTCTGCAGCTGCAGTATGGTTCCGGCATATTCCTCCTTGCGTGCCGCAAAGCCGCTCTGCTTTCCTGCAAGCTCCTCTCTGTGCTTAATCAGCTCCTCAGCCTTGCCTGCAGCAGACTTCATCTCATTTTCAAGATGAGCTATATCCTCACGCCTCTGTGCTATTGAATGCTCAGCAGCTTCAATCCGCTTTAAGCAGCCCTCCTGCTCTGTACAGCTGTTTTCAATATCTGCGCGGTATTTTGTTACAGCAGCCACAACTCTGTCGATATTTTCCCCTGCAAATGAGACTCTCTGCTTAAGCTCTGAGCAGCGGAGCCTTATATCTGCAGTTATTCCGTAGCTTATCCGGTTTCTTTCCTCGGATATGAGCTTAAGCTCCTCGCTGAGTCTGTCTACCTCAGCTGATTTTTCAGAAATAAGCTTATCCTGACCGGTTATTTTATCCCTAATGGCGGATATGCTGTGCTTAACCTCTGCAAGACTCTGCTCAAGCTCATTTATCTCGCGGCTGCGGCCCATAAGCTTGGAGCTGTTTCTGTAAGCTCCGCCTGACAAAGCTCCTCCCGGAGAAAGAAGCTCACCGTCAAGGGTAACTATGCGGAGCTGATGACGGTATTTGCCTGCAATCCTTATTGCATTATCAATAGTATCAGCAACGAGTATATTGCCAAGCAGATATTCTCCAAGCTCCTTAAATTCATCTTCAGTCTCAACAAGTCTGCTTGCAATGTCTACAGCCCCAGGTTCATTTACAGCCTTCGCAAGCTCCTGCTGATTTTTATATTTAAGTGAATTAAGCGGGAGGAAGGTAGCCCTTCCCTGTCTGGTACGCTTAAGATATTCGATGCAGCTCTTTGCAGACTGTTCACTGTCGGTAACTATGTTCTGTATTCGTCCGCCGAGAGCTATCTCTATTGCCGTTTCATATTGCTTTTTTGTGCTTATGAGATCCGCAACAACGCCTCTGATGCCGCCGATCCGCTGTTTTTCGCGCATAACCGCACGAATGCTTTCGCCGTAGCCCTCATATCTTTCTGCAAGATTTCTGATGCTCTCTAATCGTGCATTTACAGAAGCATAACGGCTCTGACTATTGCTGAGCTCTGACTCAAGGCTCTTAAGTCCGCTTGTCAGTGTATTATATTCATCAGTAGCCTTATTAAGCCACTCTATGGTGCGTTCTTCCTTCTCCCTTATATCAGCGAGATCATCCTGCTTATTTTTTATGGCCTGCATCCAGGACGGCAGGGTAAATGCCGTCTCATCATCGTCATCCTCGGATTCATCCTCCGTATATGCATCAGGAGTCCTGTCGGCAGCTTCAGTCTCTGCTGTTCCGGAACTGTTCCCATTGCCTGAGGCCTCAGAGTCTGAAGCAGCTGCAGCTGCAGCACCGGATCGTTCTTCATCAGGAGCCGGCAGCTGATTCTGATCCTCATGACGTACGGCATCCGTCTCGATTCCCAGCTCCTCAAGCTTTTTTCTGAAAGCATTTACCTGCGACAGAAGAATCGTAATGTCGGCAAGCTCATCCGAAAGCTCCTCATCCTCACGGCCTCGCTCCATCGATTCCAGCGAATGCTGCAGCTCACTGAGAGAAGCAAGATATTTTAAGGCTGTTTCTGTATTTTCCTTAAGCTCAGCCCTGTATGACCTTAACCGCTCCTTCAGCTTATCAGCATTGTCCCTGTCAGCCCTTATCTCTGCCTCACTGACATTAATCTGACCGTTCAGATTTTCCTTAAGAAGCTCAGCCCTGGAGACATCTGATTTAAGCTTCTCAAGCTCTCTGTCAGTCTCCGCAATCTGCTGCCCAAGCTCTGAACCCGACTCCTTAAGCTTATTGCTTTCTTCCTCTGTCTCAGAGAGTGAAGCCCTGACCAGCTCAAGATTATTTTTGGATTTTTCAAGGCTCTCGAGTATAGCATCAGCCTGCCTTATAAACAGATTAAGATCAAGCTTTTTCTGCTCGTCGCGAAGCTTCAGATAATTCCTTGCGCCCTCTGCCTGGCGTTCAAGAGGATGAAGCCGCTTCTCAAGCTCGCTTATAATATCCGCTACTCTTACCAGACTCTCATGCTCGCTTTCAAGTCTCTTAACTGCAGCTGCCTTGCGCTTCTTGAACTTAACTATACCGGCTGCCTCGTCGAACAGACCTCTTCTGTCTCTCGGACGGCCGTTTATAATAGCATCAATCTGGCCCTGTCCAATAATAGAATAGCCCTCACGTCCTATACCTGTATCGTAAAACAGCTCCTGTATATCCTTAAGCCTTACAGACTGACCGTTAATCCTGTACTCTGATTCTCCGGATCTGTAGAGCTTGCGGGAGACTGTAACCTCAGTATAATCGACAGGCAGCACCTTGTCTGAGTTATCAAGCGTGATTGCAACAGAAGCAAAGCCCTGTGCCTTTCTGAGCTCAGTGCCTGCGAATATAACGTCCTGCATGGCAGAGCCTCTCAGCTGCTTGACCTTCTGTTCTCCAAGCACCCATCGTACCGCATCGGAAATATTTGATTTTCCTGATCCGTTGGGTCCTACTATGCCGGTTACACCGTTATTAAAATTAAGCAGGGTTTTATGTGCAAATGACTTAAAGCCCTGTATCTCGATACATTTTAAATACATTTATTTAACATTCAGCTTTCTGCAGGCCTTAACGGCTGCATTCTGCTCTGCCTGTTTCTTGGACTGACCTCTTCCGTCAGATATAAGTCTTCCGTTAATGAACAGCTGAGCCCTAAAGCGCTCCGGATGTCCAGGCTCTTCAACCTCATCTATCTTATATTCAAGCACTGAATCAGGATCCTTCTGTACATATTTCTGAATCAGGCTTTTTCCGTCCCTCAGCAGACTCATCTCATCAATCTTATCAATAACGAAGCTGTGTATAAAACGCTTTGCCTCTTCAAAGCCTCCGTCAAGATACACAGCCCCTATCACAGCCTCAAAGGTATCAGAGAGTATAGACGGCTTCAGACGTCCGCCTCCTGCATCCTCGCCTCTTCCGAGGTAAATGTAGTCGCCGAGTCCAATATACTTGGCACATTCATTAAGTGCTGCCTCAAAAACAAGAGAGGAGCGCTTTTTTGTAAGCTCTCCCTCCTCTGTTTTCGGATGCTCTCTGTACAGGTATTCCGAAGTTACAAGCTCCAGTACCGCATCTCCTAAAAACTCCAGTCTCTGATTGCTCTCATAACGCTGCATGTGCATCTCGCCGCTGTAGGACGGATGAATAAGCGCCTGCTTTAATACAGATGCATCACTGAAGCTGTATCCAATAGTTGTCTGTAATCTGTTTAAATCTCTTATCATTATCATATAATCAGCATGCCGGCTTTATTGATGAATGGGCTGTAATTCAGACAGATTCATCAATAAAACCGGCATGTACAAAGCAGTTAAAGATTAGCCTTGATAAGCTCGTACGCATCTCCCACTGTCTTGATATTCTGAAGCTCCTCATCGTCGATCTTAATATCAAGCTCATCCTCAAGGGTAACAATAACCTCTACAAGATCAAGTGAATCAGCGTTAAGATCATCAGCAAATGATGTTTCCGGGGTAATGTCATCAACATTGACCGACAACTGATCCGCAATGATTTCTGCTAACTTTTCAAACTCCATATATAGCCTCCATGCTGATTAATCTGCTACTTAGATAGCACACACCTTTTATACTATATGCACTAAGATTATTCAACAATATCTTTTTGAGAATTTTCAGCGGAAAATGCGCTGCTGATGATTCCGCATACATCCTCACGTATGAAGCCGGCGCTCTTAAGTATAGCGTTGCAGATATCCTTTCTCGAGGCATTGCCGTGACATTTCATAACAAGGCCGATAAGGCCAAGCAGCATGGCGCCGCCCTGCTCCGAGGCAGAAAATTCCTTCAGCTTCTGCTTCAGCGGCTTCATTATCAGCAGAGCTCCGAGCTTTGTAAGTGCCGATGCCTTAAGCACTGACTTAAGCATCTTCATACCAAAGCTGAGTGTTCCCTCCATGCTCTTGATTATT
>CAVALT010000050.1:6593-8503 GCA_963589455.1 Clostridiales bacterium | reverse complement strand
ACAATATGCAAAGACTGCTGAGTATGAGCAGGTGCCGTCAGCGGAGACAGGTTCAGGTGACGAAATAGCGTCTTTTAGAAGAGGAGCAGCAGGAAAGAATGAAACTGATATGAAGAAGCCGCGCAGTGAGCTAAGGGATACGCTTACCGGTTTATTTATATCACAGGGCATACTTATAGCTGCAGCGGCAGTTATCTACCTGATTAAGGGAAGAGCACTGATGCTGAGGCTCCTCCCAATCTATCTTGTTATAGCCATATGCATGACGGTATATTATGCAGTCAGCCTAATCATGAAGAAAAGGCAGAAGACAGCAGGCTGCTGAGAAAATATTGAGTGAATCAGCTCAGCATTTACTTAGCAGCCTCAGGCAGATAGCCGGATGCACGGATTTGCTTTTGAATTTGCCGCTTCGCAGCGCAAATCAGGCATGTTAAACGCTTTAATCATCGTTTCTATGACGGTCCTCAGTTTGCATTTCCGTTAAAAAGCACCTCTTCAGCAGCCTCAACTGCAGCGCTTATGCAGTCAGGACATGAGCAAAGCACCTTGCCTGTATCAACTCCCTTTAGATCACGGCATATTGATGCACCGCCTGTGCGTTCAGTAAAGGCGAGATAAAGCTTTCGGTCTATGCCGTAGGTTGATGATTTGGAGGCGGGATGAGATATGTCTCCGTCACTGTTTATGAGGCCTGCAAGCATAACGGCACCGGAGAGTGCACCGCAGGTACCGTTCATGGTGCCCATGCCGGCGCCAAAGCCCTCGGAGATCTTATGAAGAGTCTCCTCATCAATATTAACCTTATCTGCAAAGGTAAGAAGCACTGCCTGGGCACAGTTGCAGCCGGCTTCGTGCAGCTCCTTTGCTCTTAGCTTTCTGTCCATGAGTTATCATTCTCCTATAATAATATTGTCAATAAGTCTTGTGTTCCCGATATATACAGCGAGAGCAAGCAGGGTAGGCTGAGATACTGCTGCAGCCGGCATCATGGTGACATTATCCACTGCAGACACATAATCAATACGTGCCAGCGGCTCTGCTTCAATGAGTCCTGTCATTGCAGCCGTGAGCTCAGCGGTATCCGTGCAGCCTTCGTTATAAAGCTTTTTGCCAAGAACAAGAGCCTCAGACAGAACATCTGCAGCCTTGCGTTCCTCTGCACTGAGATACGTATTGCGTGAGGACATTGCAAGTCCATCGGACTCACGTACTATAGGACAGCCTATAACTTCAACAGCCATGGACATATCACGGACCATCTGCTTAATGACGGCAAGCTGCTGAGCATCCTTCTGTCCGAAAAATGCTTTATCGGGAGTTACTATATTAAAGAGCTTGTTAACAACCGTACATACGCCTCTAAAGTGAGTAGGTCTTGTCTTTCCGCAGAGCTGATGAGGCATATCGGAGAGAATCTCTACGTAGGTTGCCCAGCCCTCAGGATACATCTCAGCTACACTAGGATGGAATACAAGATCACAGCCGTTTTCCTCAAGCAGCCTGCAGTCCCTTTCAAAATCACGAGGATATCTGGCAAGATCCTCATTAGGTGCAAACTGGGTAGGGTTAAGAAATACAGATGCAACAGTACAGTCACAGCGTTTTGCTGATTCTCTTACAAGACTGGCATGTCCTTCATGGAGATAGCCCATTGTCGGAACAAGTCCTACTGTAAGTCCCTTTCGCTTCTGTTCATTAACATATTGTCTTACTTCGTTTATTGTTTCTGCGATTATCACAGCAGTTACCTCCGTCAGTGTAAATCGTTGCCATTATATCACCCGACACAGATTAGTAAAATGTATAAATTCGAGTACCGGCATCAGTCAGGGTCAAAAGCTGCTGAGCTAAGGAAATGCTGATTAAATCAGCATTTCCTTAGCAGCCTCCGGCGAATCGCGCGGATT
>CAVALT010000050.1:0-6583 GCA_963589455.1 Clostridiales bacterium | reverse complement strand
GCACAAATCCGGCGTGCGAAACGCTTTAATCAGCGTTTCCTTAATATATAATTGTTCAGCACCTTTCGTATTTCAGAGTCGATTGCCTGCCTGCAGGTAAATTCACGCTGAAATTTTTTTAATTATTTGCTAAACTGTAGCGGAAGGCAAAAGAAGATCAAGGACGATCGGATTGAGTAGCCCCATAGGTTAAATATATACGGAGGCTTAAAGCATGAAATCAATCAGAGATATCTATAAGATTGGAATGGGACCGTCGAGCTCCCATACAATGGGACCGGCTGCAGCAGCAGAGCTCTTTAAAAAGGAGCATCCGGATGCTGACAGATATAAGGTAATACTCTACGGCTCACTTTCCAAGACAGGCAAAGGGCACGGAACAGATAAGGCAGTCAGATCAACTCTTGCACCAAAGGAAACAGAGGTAGTATTTTCAGATCATGACCCTGAGGATATGAAGCATCCTAATACAATGGATCTCATTGCATATTCAGGAGATGATGAGATCGACTGCATGAGAGTCTACAGCATAGGCGGCGGTGATATAAAGGTTGAAGGAAGATCTGATGTTGCGGACTCTGCACAGGAGGAGATCTATCCTGAGAATTCATTTGCAGAGATAAAGCAGTTCTGTGAGTTCAGATATATCGACCTGGTTGAGTATATTACTATTAATGAAGGCGAGGAGATATGGGATTTCCTGGCTGAAATATGGGAGGCCATGAAAAAGTCGGTTAAGGAGGGTCTGGCAGGAGACGGAGTTCTGCCGGGAGCGCAAAGTATCCAGTCCGGATGCAGCCTGGAGGACTTAATATACTTAGAAAGGCAAAGCTTCTGTATAATCAGTATCTCGATACAGATCATCCTGAGGTTATAGAATGCCAGAAGGTCAGTTCATATGCATATGCTGTAAGCGAGCAGAATGCAGATAACGGCATCATAGTTACAGCACCGACCTGCGGCTCCTGCGGAGTACTTCCGGCTGTTATGTACTATCTGCAGACCAAGAAGCAGCGTGATGATATAGAGATAATACATGCACTCGGTGTAGCCGGACTGATAGGAGAGCTTGCCAAGAAAAATGCATCGGTATCCGGAGCAGAGTGCGGCTGTCAGGCAGAGATTGGTGTGGCCTGCTCGATGGCTGCCGCAGCGACAGGACAGTTCTTCCACTATAATCTTGATCAGATAGAGTATGCGGCAGAGATTGCACTTGAGCATCACTTAGGACTTACCTGCGATCCAATATGCGGACTTGTGCAGGTTCCGTGCATAGAGCGTAACGCGGTAGCGGCAATGAGAGCCCTTAATTCGGCTAATCTTGCCTTCTTCCTGTCATCAACCAGAAGGATAAGCTTTGATATGGTGCTTAAGAGCATGTACAGAACAGGTATTGACCTTAATCAGAAGTACCGTGAGACCTCAGAGGGCGGACTTGCGGCAGCATATTCTAGAAGAGCAAAAACAGCAATCGGAAGCTAAGGAAATGCTGATTAAACCGGCACTTACTTAGCAGTCTCAGACGGAACGCATGGATTTTATTCTGAATCTGCTGCTTCGCAGCACAAATCCGACGTTGTGAAACGCTTTAATCAGCGTTTCTTAAAAACCATCGTGCATACAGCCCGATTCACAGTTTATTTACTTGACATATAAATGTGTATGTCAATATGTTCAAAAAAATAATGCCAATTTGGTTGACTTGCACAAAACACAATGCTATAGTCAAAACTAAGGTATGGCAAGGGCGCCGCAGTATTAAGCTGCGGTGCCCTTTTCTGCTTAAATCTATCTTTTTATTTTACAGCGGCATAAGCATGTGAAATAAAAATCTCGGCCGGATATGATTCTGCAGCCGAGGCTGTTAAGGATTTACAAGGGAATTTGCTGTTTTACAGCGCAAATCCGGCGTGGGAAACGCTTTAATCAGCATTTTCCCAGGTGCCTGCTTTAGGCATAGTAGTACATGCAGGTACTTAAGGCAGCATGTCATGTGTTGTCCGCAGCAGACGGCGTCATAAGGAACATCAGCATACAAGACAGAAGCAATGGGGCTTACTAAAATAACTAAATTGCTTTTGTTGCATATGCGTCTCGGATTTTATGATATCGGGGTAAAAAAACTTTAACCCTGACACCATTTGTTTTAAGGAGGATGTTTTTTATGGATGAGATCCTGGAGATCATGAATGGACAGCTCTTCGGAGTCTGGTTCCTGATTGGAGCAGCACTGGTATTCTGGATGCAGGCCGGCTTTGCAATGTGTGAGGCAGGCTTTACAAGAGCTAAGAACACCGGCAACATACTTATGAAGAACCTTATGGATTTCTGTATAGGAACCATAGTGTTCATACTTGTCGGCTTCGGACTGCTGCTCGGTGAGGATATCCTGGGCTTTATAGGAAGACCGGGCTTTGACATTTTTACGGATTATGCAAATTTTGACTTCTCAAACTTTGTATTTAATCTCGTGTTCTGTGCGACAACCGCTACCATAGTATCCGGTTCAATGGCAGAGCGTACCAAGTTTATCTCATACTGTGTGTACTCAGCTGTTATATCAGCAGTTATTTATCCGATAGAGGCACACTGGACCTGGGGAGGCGGCTGGCTCTCAGCGCTTGGCTTCCATGATTTTGCAGGCTCCAACTGCATACATATGGTAGGAGGTATCTGTGCATTTATCGGAGCATGGATGCTCGGACCGCGTATCGGAAAGTTTGTTAAGGATAAGTCAGGTAAGATTACAAAGGTAAATGCGTTCCCGGGACACAACCTTCCGCTTGCCTGCCTCGGAGTATTTATACTCTGGCTTGGCTGGTACGGCTTCAACGGTGCTGCCTGCACCTCAGTTGAACAGCTTGGCTCTGTATTCCTTACAACCACAGTTGCACCGGCAGTTGCTACTGTAGTATGCATGGTTCTTACCTGGGTAAAATACGGCAAGCCGGATGTTTCAATGTGTCTCAATGCCTCACTTGCAGGCCTTGTAGCAATCACAGCGGGCTGTGACGTTACAGACTGCTTCGGAGCAATTATAATCGGCGCAGTAGCGGGATTACTTGTAGTATTCGGAGTATGGTTCTGTGACAACGTGGTACATGTCGATGATCCTGTAGGTGCCGTAGCAGTACATATGTTTAACGGTATCTGGGGAACAATAGCAGTAGGACTCTTCGCAACAACAACAGCACCGCAGTCAGAGGTAACAGGCCTTTTCTACGGCGGAGGCTTCACACAGCTTGGCAGACAGCTTATAGGCTGCGCTTCTACAATAGTCTGGACAGCAGTTACAATCTACATCGCATTTTCAGTAATAAAGGCAATCTTCGGACTCAGAGTATCTGAGGAGGAGGAAATCACAGGACTTGATGCTACCGAGCACGGACTTGCGTCAGCATATGCAGGCTTCAGCTTCATGGATATCTCAAATACCATGACCATGGAGGTAAATGAGAACACAAGCCTTGGTGTTGAGGATTATAATGAGGCCTCTGAGGCTATGAGAAATGCTGCAGTCAAGGTTATCAGACCTGAGGAGGAGCTTGAGGCAGAGACTGAGCCGGCAACAGGCATACACAAGGTTGTTATCATAACAAAGCTTACCAGATTTGAGGCAATCAAGGAGGCAATGAACGGTATCGGAGTAACCGGAATGACTGTAACTCAGGTTATGGGCTGCGGCATACAGAAGGGTGCCGGAGAGAAGTACCGCGGAGTTGAGATGGATGCAACACTGCTTCCGCAGGTTAAGCTTGAGATTGTAGTAAGCAAGATTCCGGTTGATACAGTTATAGAGACTGCTAAAAAGACACTCTATACAGGCCATATCGGAGATGGTAAAATATTCGTTTATAACGTTACACGTGTAGTCAAGGTCAGAACCGGCGAGGAGGGCTACGACGCACTGCAGGACGTTGAGTAATATATAACAGTTATCATTTAGTTATGTCAGGGCTGGAGGCATTTCCTTAAAAGATCCGCTGATCGCACGGATTTGCAGGTGAAATTGTTGCTTCACAACGCAAATCCGGCGGAGGAAACGCTTTAATCAGCGTTTCCTTAATTGTATGATTTGGATTGCTAAAGCTGAAAGCAGGATGTTATAATTAAGAAAATATCTGGTTAGCATATTCTGCATTTGCGGAGCAAATTTGAGATGTGTGCTAAACAGTTTAAGAAAATACTGATCTGAACAGCATTTTCTTAAAGAAACCAAAGAGGATTTCACGAGGGAGCCCGGGCTGACCGGTGCTTCCTTAAACTGCAGTATGGATACAGTGAGAGGGAAAGGGGTCTCAATATGGCACTTGTTACAACAACCGAGATGTTTAAAAAGGCATACGGCGGAGGATATGCAGTAGGCGCATTTAACGTAAACAATATGGAGATTGTGCAGGGTATAACCGAGGCATGCAGGGAAGAGCATGCACCTGTTATACTGCAGGTATCAAAGGGAGCAAGAGCCTATGCCAACAATACCTATCTTGTCAAGCTTGTAGAGGCCGCAGTCCTGGAGTGCCCGGATATTCCGATTGCACTGCATCTTGATCACGGTCCGGATTTTGAGACCTGCAAGTCCTGCGTGGATTCAGGCTTTACCTCGGTAATGATAGATGCATCCTCTGAGAGCTTCGAGAAGAATATAGAGATAACCAGAAAGGTCGTAGAGTATGCACATGCTCACGGCGTAGTTGTAGAGGCAGAGCTTGGAACACTTGCAGGTGTTGAGGATGATGTTAAGGTAAGTGCTGAGGATTCCTCATATACCAAGGCCTCTGACGTACAGGAATTTGTTGAGCGTACCGGCTGTGACTCACTTGCCATTGCCATCGGAACCTCACACGGAGCATATAAGTTCACTCCGGAGCAGTGCACCAGAAATGAGAAGGGCGTGCTCGTTCCGCCGCCGCTTCGCTTCGATATCCTTGAGGATGTGGCAAGAAGACTTCCGGGCTTTCCTATTGTTCTGCATGGTTCATCCTCTGTTCCGCAGGACTATGTTAAGATTATCAATGAAAACGGCGGAAAGATGCCTGACGCAGTAGGCATACCGGAGGAACAGCTCAGAGAGGCAGCAAAGCTTGCAGTATGCAAGATCAATATTGACTCTGACCTGCGCATCGTAATGACAGGAAGCATCAGACAGTTTATGGCAGAGCATCCGGATAAATTTGATCCGAGAGAATATCTTAAGCCGGCACGTGCAAACATCAAGGAGCTTGTAAGACATAAGCTTGTTGATGTGCTTGGCTGTGCAGGAAAGGCATGAGGACAGAACTGACATGGCAGAAGCATTAAAGGGAGCGCTTATTGTAGGACAGTCAGGAGGCCCGAGTCCGGTTATTAATGCAAGCGCGCTTGGAGTTATACGCACGGCGTTTGCTTCAGAGCTTATAACAAAGGTCTATGGAGCAAGCTGCGGCATAGACGGAGTGCTTGAAGACAGACTTATGGACATGGAGGCGGCTGGGCTTATTGAGCTCGACAAGTTCATGTACAGTCCGGCCTCTGCACTTGGATCATGCCGTACGAAGCTTCCGGATCCGGCAGCTGATGAGGAACCTTATAAGCGGATACTTGAGACCTTCAGAAAGCACGATGTCAGGTATTTCTGTTATATCGGCGGAAACGATTCCATGGATACCTGCAACAAGATATCCAAATATATGAGGAATGCAGGCTATGAGTGCCGTATTATGGGTGTACCTAAGACCATAGACAATGATCTTTACGGTACCGATCATTGTCCGGGCTACGGCTCGGCAGCCAAATACATAGCAACGAGTATTATGGAGACAGCGCGTGATGCTGCGGTCTACAGCAAGGGTGCCGTAACTGTATTTGAATGCATGGGCAGACATGCCGGCTGGCTTACGGCTGCCGCAGCACTTGCCAATGTCAACGGACACTGTCTGGATTATATATATCTTCCGGAGAGTGATTTTGACATGGACAGCTTCATGTCTGATGTAAAGCGCTGCTTTGAGAAAAACGGCGTCTGCAATATAGCGGTTTCCGAGGGCGTACATTACAGCGACGGAAGCTTTATTACAGAGGTTATGACTTCGGCCACAGACGGCTTCGGGCATGTTCAGCTCGGCGGTCTTGCTGCCTATCTTGCAAATGAGATAAAATCACGCCTTGGGTATAAGACAAGAGGCATAGAGTTCAGCCTTCTTCAGCGCTGTGCTTCGCATTGTGCTTCAGGAAGAGATGCTGAGGAAGCATATATGTCCGGCCGTGCTGCCGTGGAGAGCATGCTTGACGGGGTGAGCGACAGGATGGTAGGCCTTAGGTGCGAAAGATATCCGCACGGAGGCTATGACAGTCACATTGAGCTTTTTGAGCTTAATAAGGTTGCGAACTTTGAGAAAAAGGTGCCGAAGGAGTGGATTACTGCCGAGGGCAACAATCTTACCGACGACTTTATTGCTTATGCTCTTCCGCTTATACAGGGAGATGCACCGGTACGCATGAGAAACGGTCTCCCGGATTATACTAATTACAGGAAGGTATTTGTATGATACCAGGGTCAAAAGCTGCAAAATCCGACGCAAGCTTGCTTGCAGGAGGACTTTTG
>CAVALT010000049.1:0-8791 GCA_963589455.1 Clostridiales bacterium | reverse complement strand
CGGCGGCTTTTGACTTAATCACATAATCCTCTATCCCGCAGGAGGCCAGATAATCTGATATCCTTGCATGACCATATCCATTATAGTCATTCCCGTTGACTCTGATATTTCCGCTTACAAAGGACTGCATGCCGGTCCTGCCAACCACAACAGCTACATTGGCAAGCCTGTCCTTATTGCCGTTTGTACCTATGGCATATGTCTCGTCAAACTGTATATCTCCGCTGTTTATTCCCACGCTAACAGCCGCTATTATGTTGCGGGCATTAGCCATGTCGACAGCCCTGCGGCTCTTCTCAAGCTGCTTTGCAAATATTGGGATGGATATAGCTACAAGCACAGCAACAATAGCCACTATTACCAGCAGCTCTGCCAGTGTAAAGCCTCCTGCTGCACATTTCTCAGGATAACTTTCATTCCTCCCGTTTCCATTGCTTCTTTTTTTGCTTTGTATTACCTTATATTCCTGCTGTTTTGTTTTACCCTTTATCATCCTTATTCCACTGCATACCGGCAATGGACACTCACCCCATTTTCCTATTTATTCTTTTACTAATATACGATAATACCAGGAACAAAAGCTTCTATCCCTGGTATTATCGTAACCATTTTTATGGAAATGTTGCTTAAGTAAATGCTGATTAAAGCGGCATTTACTTAAGGAAACGCTGATTAAAGCGTTTCCCACGCCGGATTTGTGCTGCGAAGCAGCGAATTTCCTTGCAAATCCGTGCGTTCCGCCGGAGGCTGTTAGGGAAATGCTGATTTAATCAGCATTTCCCTAAATATGCATTTCATTAAGCTTAACCTCGAATTTGTCGGATTGAAAGCTGCAGACGCTCTGACCTGCATCAGTTCAGTGCCTGATATGTATACCAGGCCTTCTTCTTTGTCTGGGCTATCTCATCCCTTGATGCAGACTCATTGCGGGTCCAAAGGCCAAACGCTCCGCCTGCTGCAACCTGCCCCTGTGCATCAACCTGACGGCTCAGATAGAAGCCGTCCACATACGGATTAGCCTTGGCAATATTATAAGCCTCAGTGATGGCTGCTGCCTGACGCTCCTCGCCATTTTCACATGCAGAAGTAAAGCCCTGCTCGGTAAGTATGACTCTTCTTACAGTACCACCAGGAGTCAGCATCTCGCTGCGCTGCAGATAATCCGTAAGCACGTGAAGATTCTTCATGTTGATATTAGGCGTGGTGTTCGGATCCTCGGTTATGCCGTCATCATCCATAAACTCCGGCTTTGTAAAGAAATGAACCGGATAGGCATGCCATGCGATGCCATACTCCGTATCCTTAAGCAGCTCGTTAAGCTTTGGCAGATAGTCACTTACCGTGTATGTAAGCGGATCATTTGCATCTGCTCTCCAGCGCATATCAAACGGGATATAGACTCTTGCATCAGGGTTGGCCTTCTTGATCTCCTCATAGAATATACGGAAGGTCTTGGCATAGCTTGCTGCATGCTGGTCTATATCACTTATGCCGTTATAATCCCAGGAATGACCGTCGTTAACCTCATTTCCGATAACCCAGTTGGAGACTGTGTCGGCATAATATGAAGCAACGGATCTTGCATATGAGCGTACTGCCTGCTCGCCCTCAGAGGTCAGCGTGTTAAATGCGTAGCAGTTTACTCCGTCAACAAGTGTGCTTACCGGGAGCAGACTCTTATTTCGTGCGTTTGGACTATTGATCAGTATCATTGTGAAGGTGATATTGTTTCTCTTACAGTCCCTGGCAAGTGTCTGGAAGGCATCTACCTGCTGCGCAGAGCTTAGGTTGCAGATTACCTGCTTAACGCCCAAGGCCTGTACGTCACTGAACATCTCCTGCTGTGATATCAGAAGTCCCTTCTTGCTCTCAGGCGTCTGATAAAATGCAAATGCGCTGAAGGCCTGTGCGGCAATGAGTGCCGCGCTGAGTGCTGTCACAGCAATTTTCTTGTAGTTCTTCATAACTCCCTCCATCTGTGTCGTGTTTATGACTGAAAAGTAAATATATTTTACCACAGAAACAAAGGCTGATACAACAAAAGGGGCTGATAATAATCAGTCCCTCTGAAAATGCTAAGCCGCGGCAGTCATGCCCTGCTGCGCCTCAATAGCCACAGGCGCAGCACCCGTCCTGCAGCATACAGCCGCATGCTATACATATCTTTTATTGTTTTTTGCATTAAGCCTTGCCATGGCACGAGTGATTGCAAGCTGACCCTGATAATAGCTTATCCTGCCGTTTTCCACGCTCAGGCGCTCCTTGGCCCTCTCGATTGCAGCCCTGGCTCTGTTTTCATCTACATCCTCAGGGTGCTCGGCACTGTCCACTATAAGCACGGTCCGGCTGCCTCCGGTTCTTGCGTAACCCTGTCCGGTTACCGCTGTAAACCATTCACCGCCCACCTTATAACGGAGCGTGCCTATATAAATGGCTATGACCATAGGCTCATGTCCGGCCTGTATGCCGTATTCTCCGTCTGCAGCAGGCAGAACCAGGCTTTCACACGGACCGTCATAGAAAACGCCGCTGCTCGCAACTATTCTCAGATGAAACTCTGTCATGCTTCATTCCTCCTGCAGTTACTGCTCTGCTCCTGTCTTCATGCTGTCGGCCTTTTTCTTTACATCATCAATGGTTCCGGCATTGAAGAAGGCACTCTCAGGATAATCATCCATCTCGCCCGAAAGTATCTGCTTGAAGCCCTTTATGGTCTCCTCTACCGGTACATATACTCCCTTTACTCCTGTAAATGTCTCTGCAACCGAGAACGGCTGTGAGAGGAAACGCTGTATCTTACGGGCACGGTATACAGTAGTCTTATCCTCCTCTCCAAGCTCATCTATGCCGAGAATTGCTATGATATCCTGAAGCTCCTGATATCTCTGGAGCACTCTCTGAACCTGCATGGCAGTCTCATAATGCTCCTCACCGACTATATCTGCCTCAAGTATACGCGAGGAGGAGGCAAGCGGATCAACAGCCGGATATATACCAAGCTCAACTATCTTACGTGAAAGAACGGTAGTTGCATCCAGATGCGCAAAGGTCGTAGCCGGTGCCGGATCAGTAAGGTCATCAGCCGGCACATATACCGCCTGAACGCTGGTGATTGCTCCATCCGTGGTTGAGGTAATTCGCTCCTGAACGCCTCCGAGCTCATTGGCAAGCGTAGGCTGATAGCCTACAGCAGAGGGCATACGTCCGAGCATGGCCGAAACCTCAGAGCCTGCCTGTACAAATCTGTATATATTGTCTATAAAGAGCAGCACATCCTTCTTCTCTCTGTCACGGAAATACTCAGCCATTGTAAGTCCTGTCTCCGCAACTCTCATACGGGCTCCCGGAACCTCATTCATCTGTCCAAATATAAGCGCTGTCTTGTCAATTACTCCGGAAGCGCTCATTTCCCTGTACAGGTCATTGCCCTCTCGCGAACGCTCACCGACACCTGTGAAGATGGAGTAACCGCCGTGCTCGGTAGCTACATTATGTATAAGCTCCTGAATAAGCACGGTCTTGCCTACACCGGCACCTCCGAACAGTCCTATCTTGCCGCCTCGTGAATACGGTGCAAGCAAATCTATGACCTTGATTCCGGTCTCAAGCATGGCAGCTGAGGGCAGCTGCTTCTCAAACTGCGGTGCCTTTCTATGTATAGCCCATTTCTCCTCTGTCTTCGGCTGCTCCTTGCCGTCTATGGCCTGACCGAGGACATTAAACATACGACCTAACACCTTATCGCCTACAGGAACGCTTATTCCGCTTCCCGTATCCTTTACCGTCATGTTCTTTGAGAGTCCCTCGCTCGGATCCATCATGATGCATCTTACATCTGTTCCGTTGAGCTGCTGTGAAACCTCCATGGTTCTTACAGCGCCCTCCGTCTCTACAGTAAGTGCTTCATTAAGCGCCGGCAGATGCGCCCCGGACATGAATCTGACATCCACGACAGGACCCATGATTCTGATTATCTTACCCTGGTTTTCATTTTCCTTAATATTATTTTCCATAGCTGTCACATCCGATCATCACTCTTCAGTGCAGACGCACCTGCGATTATCTCAGTTATTTCCTGCGTTATGCTGCCCTGTCTGCGGCGATTGTAATCAAGCTCAAGCTCCTGTATCATCTTAGACGCATTATCCGAGGCCGATCTCATTGCTGTCATACGGTCGTTGAGCTCGGCGCACCAGCTCTCGGTAAGTGCCGTAAAAATTACGCCCTGCATGGTAAGGGGCGCAATCTGTGTGAATACTGATTTTGCATCAGGGTAAAATGACTCCTCACCCCTGAGTGTTTCATCATTTGCGGAAAATGCATCCCTCGACAGCGGCATCAGCTTCATCATTACATCCTCAGACTGCAGCGCATTTTTCATACGCGTGTAGATGACATAAATCTCGTCAATCCTGCCGTCTTCGAATTCATCCATAAGATCAGAGGCTATATACCTTGCCCTCTGCAGATTTGGATTCTGTGATGTATAGCTGAAATCTGGCCTGACATCATACTGCTTGTGTGCAAAATAATGCAGTCCGATCTGTCCTATTACAAACAGCCTCGAATCGGGATATTTCCTGAGCTCTGCCTCAGCATGCCTTATGACATTGAGATTATATGCTCCCGCAAGTCCCTTATCCGCAGTTATTACAAGATATGCATGTCTGCTGTGCTTATCGGAATCCGAAGCCTTAGCAGCCAAAGCTGACGCTGAGGCTGATTTGGGCTTCTGTTCGAGGTATCTGTGCTCAAGCTCCGGAGCCTGTGCGAGTATATCACCTATGGTGCTGCATATCGCATCATAGTATGCCTGAACCTCATTCATACGTTCTCTCGCCTTACGGATCTTTGAGGATGAGATGAGGTACATGGCATTGGTTACCTTCATGGTCTCCCTGATACTGCCTATGCGATCAAGTATTTCCTTTGTCCCCGCCATAGCCGTTCACCTTCTTATAATCCTTAAGAGCATCAAGCACAGCCTGTCTGCTGTCATCGCTCAGCAGGCCGGAGGCTTCTATCTCTCTTACTATGCCTCCATGAGCTCCCTGGAAATAGTTATAGAAGCTTTCGATAACTCCCCTGAATTCCTTTTTAGGCACATCCAGCAGTATCCTGCTTGTTGCACAAAGAAGGTATATAACCTGCTTTGAAACTGACATAGGATGATAGAGCGGCTGCTTTAAAAGCTCCATAAGCTGCTCTCCGTAGGCTATACGATTTCTCGTATCCTCATCAAGATCAGAGCTGAACTGTGCAAAGGACTGTATCTCCTTATACTGTGCCAGCTCAAGTCTCAGTGTTCCGCTCACGCTCTTGACAGCCTTAGTCTGTGCCGCACCGCCTACTCGCGATACCGAGAGTCCAACATTGACAGCAGGTCTGAAGCCCTCATAGAACAGATCACTCTCAAGGAATATCTGTCCGTCTGTTATGGATATTACATTGGTCGGAATATAAGCCGATACATCGCCTGCCTGAGTCTCAATTATAGGAAGCGCTGTTATCGAGCCTCCGCCATGCTCATCATCAAGTCTGCAGGAACGCTCAAGCAGTCTGGAATGGAGATAGAATACATCTCCGGGATATGCCTCTCGTCCCGGGGATCTCTCAAGCAGCAGCGACAAAGCCCTGTATGCAACTGCGTGCTTTGACAGATCATCATATACGATGAGGACATCCTTGCCCTGATCCATGAAATACTCTGCTATCGCGGTTCCCGAATACGGTGCTATATACTGCATGGCTGCTCCGTCGCTTGCCGTTGCAGCAACCACCACTGTATAGTCCATAGCTCCGTGTTTTCTGAGATTTTCTGCCACCTGTGCTATTGTAGAGGCCTTCTGGCCTATTGCCACATACACACAGATAACATTCTTATCCTTCTGATTGATTATCGTATCAATGGCAATCGAGGTCTTGCCGGTCTGACGGTCTCCTATGATAAGCTCACGCTGACCTCTTCCTATAGGTATCATGGAATCTATCGACATGATTCCGGTCTGAAGAGGCACATTTACAGGCTGTCTGTCCATAACTCCGGCCGCCTTGCGCTCTATCATATACCAGGATTCTGCAGGTATCGGTCCCTTGCCGTCTATCGGAGCTCCGAGGGCATCCGTGATCCTTCCGAGCATAAAATGGCTGACTCCGACTCCTGCTCGCTTGCCGGTTCTTACGACCCTGCCTCCTACGCTTAAGCCCTCATCATCACCAAGTACAACACAGAGTATCCTATGCTCATCTATACTCTGAACCAGGCCCTTGACTCCGTTTTCAAAGAGCACGATTTCACCGTACATGGCACTGCTTATACCGGATACAGATGCTATTCCGTCATGAAGGCTCGTTATCTCTCCGCCCTCCTCAACGGTCATCTCATCCTCAAAGCCGGCTATATCGCTCTTCAGTACAGATATAATGTCATCGGTTCCCTTCTCCATCCTGAGGTTTTTCTCAAGACGTCCGAAGGCCCCCTTGACTGTATTGTCATAGATTATGTCGCCGACTCTTAATATATATCCGCCAAGTATATCCTCATCGAGCTTTTCCGTAAGAACCACCTCTGTTGCATGGTAGCTCTCCATCAGCATGCGCTTAAGCTCTTCTATCCTGCTGTCATCAGGCCGCTTTGCATAAGTCAGACTCGCCTTAAGTATCCTGTTTTCTTCAAAGAATTTATCTGCAAAATTATGCGTCATGTTCAGCACTTGCCTCTCTCAACATATCATTGAACAGGTTTTGCTCCTCTGCTTCATTTCTGTTTATCTTTGCAAGCTTTTTAGCCGCCTCAAGAGCAAGCTCCGTGATCTGACCTCGTGATTCACTCATGATGAGATCAGCTTCACGCTTAGCCCTCTGTCTGGAATCTGTGAGTATACGATCTGCCTCTGCCTTAGCCTCATTAATGATCCTTGCATTCTCAAGCTTGGCATCCTCTATGATTTTGGAAGCATGTTGCTGTGCAAGGGAGTTTGAGCTCTGCAGAACCTTATCTGCCTCTGCCAGTCTTTCCTTGGCTGCCTTCTCCATGCTGTCTGCCTGGCCTAACTGGTCTGCGATCAGCTGCTGTCTCTGATCTATCATGTTGGTTACCGGTTTAAAGAGAAAGATTCTGAGCAGCAGAAATAGAGCAATCAGGTTAACAAAGGTCCAGATTATATTCATATTGAGCGTAAGCATAGTTTCTGCCTCCTTTTATATATTTATCTGTTTAGCGCCTTCCGTATATCAGCGTGAAATGAATGCCTTCCGGCAAATTCATGCTGATATGCGTGAGGCGGTCAAAGCTCGAAGAGCCTTTGGCCGGTCATATCGAGGATTTGCGAAGCAAATTTGATATGAGTGCTAATCAGCTGCATTTCCTTAATAGTCTCCGGTGTAGTAAACGCTTTAATCAGCGTTTCCATAAAAATCTTTTTCAATCAGCAGACGGATATTCTGCCTTGCTGCGTGCCTGCTGCTTTGTCTTACGTCGTTCTTGCCTGTCTCAGGCTTACTGACCGAGGAACAAAATGATAAGTATACCGATAACGAGGCCGTATACGGCGGTTGCCTCTGCAAGTGCGCATCCAAGAAGCAGTGCCTTTGTTATCTTGCCGTCTGCCTCAGGCTGCCTTGCAATTGCATCTGCCGCCTTGGCTGTTGCAATACCGATTCCGATTCCGGCTCCTATACCTGTCATTACTGCGATTCCAGCTCCGATAGCTATTAATGTTGACATGATTTATTACCTCCGAAAATATCTTATTCCATCGCTTCCTTCATAAAAAGCGAGGTCAGAAATACAAATACGTAAGCCTGTATCAGGCCGTCAAATATATCAAAATACATGCTGAACGGTATCGGTATGAATGCCGGCATTACAATTTTGATAAGCTCCATTACTACAAATGCTCCAAGTACATTGCCGAACAGTCGCATGCACAGCGACAGCGGTTTTATAAATAGCTCAAGCACATTGATCGGTGCAAGTATCGGCATCGGCTCTGCAAAGCTCTTTATGAAGCCCTTAGGCCCCTTGCTTCGAAGTCCGGAATACTCAATGAGCACTATGCTCATAACCGCGAGTCCTGCCGTAACATTCAGATCCTTGGTCGGCGGCTTAAGTCCGACCAGTCCGGTCATATTAGCGCAGCCGATATAGATCACAACTGTTGCAAGCCATGGTATGTAGCATTTCCCGCGTTCTCCGAGTATGTCGCCGAAGAATCTGTACAGCCACCCTATGCCTGCCTCAAGTATGACCTGACGTCTGCCGGGATTCTCAAGACGCAGATTTCTTGTCAATAATGCTGAGACTATTACGAGCAATGCCATGATTACCCAGGTCACTGCCACTGACTCCGGTATCGCTATTCCGCCGAACAGCGGGATGGTGAATGCGGTTTCAGTCTCGAGCTCTTCCATTAGTCTCTGTGCCATTTAATCACTTCCTTCCGGCACATCCTGCAGCTGCTGCGGCATTAAGTCCTGCCTCAGGTCCCAGACTTTTTCCGCCTGCTTTCTGTCTGCAATTGCTTTAAGCTGCTGTTTTGCTTTTATTTTTCTAACTGCTGTAAATTGTTCATATCTGTATGCACATATTTTACTCTTGCTTACTCGAATTGTTCAGTTAAGAACATGTTATGAAAATGCATATCATTTCGTCCGTTTCTTAACAAAACAGCATTATAATCATGGGTCTGTCATATTGGAAATATATATTCCTTATGTTTACTATTTGTAATTCATATCTTTATGTTATATTTCTTACATATTTATATGCTGTTTATTGTGCATGCTGTAC
>CAVALT010000048.1:0-8936 GCA_963589455.1 Clostridiales bacterium | reverse complement strand
ATATACAAGATGCATATCTAAACTCAGATGTATACGCAGCTGCGGTGCCGGATTTTATTAAGTTAACTTTGTTAATTTATCACAAAAACTGAATTACCGCAAATGGAATTTTAAATTCTCCAGCATTTCCCTATCCAGCATTAAACTGCACTGGCCAGATCGCCGGAGCTTCCGATCAGGGTAATCTCTGTCTTTGACAGCGTAATCAGCCCTTCCTTTGACATGCGGCCAAGCTCACGGGACACTGCACTGCGGTCACAGAACAGATAGTTGGCAAGCTTATCACGGCCAAAGGGCAGGGATATGGTTTCCGAATGCTGCTCCTTGGAAAGAATCGAGAGATACAGCAATATTTTTTTTCTGAGTGAGCCCTGAGTAAGTATGCGGATCTTCTTCATAAGCTCCATATTGTTTTTGGCAATAAGCCGCATCAGATTTTCCATGACCTTAAAACGGTAGGTGCAGTTTGTGTTCTGAAGCGAGGTAAACTCCGGCACATACAGAAAAAGTATCTCAGCGTGCTCGGAGGTGGTTATCTCAAATATATTTGTCTCTGCATGGGCAACACAAAGTGCATGTCCGAACAGCTCGCCCTCAGAGGCCTGGGTTATCAGCGTGCGGTTGTCATCTGCATCTGTCAGAAATATCTCGACATAACCGCGCAGAACAAGACCGAGGCAGGAGATGGGCTCATCTGCTGAGAAAAGAAGAGTCCTTCCGGCGTAGCTCTTTTTCTGCGCCTTCAGACAGCCAAGCACCGGCTCAAGCCTGTTTTCAGGAATATCCTTAAACAGAGGGTTATTCATAAGCAGAGAATGATAATTTTTCAAAATATTGCTCCCTATGTTGCCGCGGCAACTGAAAATGTGCCTTAAATCTGTTATCCTTAGTTAGCAATTGCTAACAGAATAATAGCAAATCGAAGGGAGATTTACAATGAGAAAGTTAAAATTAACTGCTGCAGTCATGGCAGCGGCAATGCTTGCTCTTACTGCCTGCTCGGGCTCACAGAGTACGGCAGAAACAGAAGCTGCTGCAGAAACTGAGGCGGCTTCCGAGGCAGAGAGCGAGGCTGCAGTGGAGGAGAGCTCAGAGGTCGATGGACAGGCATCAGAGGCTGCAGCAGAATCAGGAACGCAGTCTGGTGAGGCCGTAACTCTTAAGCTTGGAGTACCTAAGGCACCGCCGACGCTTCCGGTTCTTCATATGATTGAGGAAGGCATGCTCGGGGAAAATGTAACTATCGAGCTGGATGTATGGGATGCTCCGGAGAAGCTTATCGCCATGGTTCAGGATGGGGAGCATGATATGTTTGCATTTCCGCTGACTGTTGTGGCTAAGCTCTACAACAAGGGACTTCCGGTGCGCCTTACCAATGTTAATACCTGGGGTGTTACCTATTTTGTAACAACAGATCCTGAGCTTACAGAGTGGTCACAGCTTAAGGGCAAGACAGTTTATGTACCGCTTCAGTCATCACCGCCGGATGCACTCACACAGTTCTTCCTTAATAATGCAGGACTTAAGGTCGGAGAGGATGTTGAAATCGTTTATTCAACAACAGCAGAGATCTCACAGATGCTTGCAGCAGGTACCATTGAGTACGCAACACTCATCGAGCCTCAGGTTACAGCGGCTAAGATGAACAATTCAGCTGTAAGAGTGGCATTTTCCTTTGAGGATGAGTGGAAGAAGGTTAAGGGCGATGACTCAATCGTTCCAAATGCCGGCTTTGGCACAACAGCTGACTTTATCGAAGCCAATCCTGAGCTCGTTGCAGAATTTGAGGCAGCCTATGAGGAGTCATTGAACTGGGTTCTTGAGAATCCGGCCGAGGCAGGCGCTCTTGCCGAGAAGTATCTCGGACTTAAGTCAGCACTTGTTGAGAAGGCAATTCCGAATATGGGACTTATCTACAGGAGTGCAATGGATGCAAAGCCGGATCTCGACGGCTTCTATCAGCTCCTCAATGATTTTGATGAGAGCATGATCGGTGCAAAGGTACCTGATGAAGAGATGTATTACAGCAAATAAATATAAGCTTGCTGCGGTACTTATAGTACTGGGACTATGGTGGGGACTGAGCCTTGTCTATTCCCCGCTTGTAGTCCCACCCATTGGCCTTGTAGCAGCCAGGACTGCGGAAATACTCCAAAGCCCAAAGCTATGGCTTGAAATTGGCAGAACCGTGCTGAGGCTTATATACGGTCTTGGCATAGGCGTAGGCATAGGCTGCATTTCTGGCCTTATAGGAGGCTGCGTCAGACCGGTCAAGCAGCTTATGCAGCCGGTGCTTGGCATAATACAGGTCGTTCCGCCGATATCCTGGCTGATACTTGCCATTATCTGGTTCGGCTTAAATGGCAGAGCGAGCATTTTTATCGTGGTGATGTCAGTGGTGCCCAATATGTTCATATGCATATCGGACGGCATTTCCGGGATAGACAGAAGGCTTATCGAGATGGGAAATGTGTTCGGCTTTTCGAGAGCTAAAAAGTTCCGTGCCATTATTCTGCCGTCAGTTGCTCCGTATTTCGGATCGGGTCTTAAGATATCCTCAGGACTTGCCTGCAAGACCGTTGTAATGGGAGAGGTGCTGACGACTACAAGCGGCATAGGCGGACAGATAATGACGGCAAGACTCAATATTGAGCCGGAAACTGTCATTGCATGGACAGTTATAGTTGTCTGTATATATTATGCTTCGATTTATATCGGGAGAGCGGCTGTAAAGCTTGCATCACTGATAATGAGATGCAGAAGGAAAAGGAGGCAGTGCCATGCTTGAGGTGAAACAGCTTAGCAAGCTGTTCAACGGACTGCCGGTGCTTGAGGGTCTGAATCTGACAGTCGGAGAACGCGAGATTACGGCGCTTGTCGGACCTTCCGGCTGCGGCAAGTCAACGCTGCTGAATCTGATAGCCGGAATTACCGGCGATTATGAGGGCGAGATAATAAACGGCTTCGGAAGAACCGGCTATGTGTTTCAGGAGGACAGGGTGCTGCCATGGATGACGGTCTATGACAATATCCGCATAGTCCGTGATGATACGGACCATAAGCGCATAATGCAGCTGATAGAGCAGATGCATCTTGACGGCTTCGAGGATTATTACCCGGATCAGCTCAGCGGAGGCATGCGGCAGCGCTGCGGAATAGCGAGGGCCTTTTATTACGGAAGTGAGCTGCTGCTGATGGATGAACCGTTTAAGTCGCTTGATTACTGCCTCAGGATAGAGATGCTGAGCTATCTTAAGGCACTCTGGGAGCAGGAGCAGAATACAGTGCTCTTTGTTACGCATGATATTGAGGAGGCACTGCAGATAGCCGACAGGATACTGGTATTTTCAAGGCGCCCGTCCTCGGTCATCCGGGAAATAAAGCTGCCGCGGCAGTCGGGTCTCAGAGATCTGTCGAATGAGAGGCTGATGGCTGAGCGGGCCGAGCTGATAAGGCTTATAGCATAGCCTGAAAAGGTGCTTGCAGCCTGTACGGGAATGGGCTATAAGGGAAGAAGCATCATTTCCCAGAATGAAAGCAACAGTATGAATACTGCAGAGTACAGAGAGCTTACGGCAGAAGACAGATGCTGGGCTAAGCAGCAGAGCTGGAAAGCCACAGAATAAAAAAGCCGCATAGCTGCTCAGCCGGCAGGCAGTACTGCAGTGTTCTGATAACAGCAGGAGCGGATTGAAATATGATCAGAAACATTGAAAAGGATCGTATATTGGAGCTTCAGAATGAAATACCGGTAAAGGACGGCAGCGTGGTAAGCCAGAATCTTGCCCGTAAGTCTGACTGTGAGCTTACTCTTTATTCCTTCGGGGATAAGGAAAGCATAAGCACGCAGCGCTCCTTCGGAGATGTGTTCTACTATGTGATAGGAGGAAGGGCACATTTCACGCTTGGAGCTGCGTCCTCGGAGGGTGAGACCGGCAGTGCACTGCTTGTTCCGCACGGGGATCCTCATGCAGTTGAGGCGGTCGGAGGGCTTCAGCTCATCTATATACAGGTCATGAAAAAAGGAGACGAAACCATGTATATCAATAATTTTGTACATAACGAGGTAGTTGATCTGGCATGTCAGGTGGATTATGAGAAGGGCAAGATCGTAAGCAAAACACTTGTACAGAGAGACAGCATGACACTTACTCTGTTTGCATTCGATGAGGGAGAGGGCGTAAGCACTCATGCTTCAGAGGGTGATGCTATGGTTGTAGTGCTTGACGGCACGGCAGAGATTACCGTTGACGGAGTAACAAGAACAGCTGTAAAGGGACAGAGCATTATAATGCCGGCAGGCATACCGCATGCGGTTACTGCTAAGACACAGTATAAGATGCTGCTTATAGTAGTATTTCCGGAAGGTAAGTAAAGTAAATGAGAGGACTGGGAATTGATGCAGGAGCAGGCAGCATTTCGCTGGCTGTGGTTGAGGACTCACGTCTTATTTACAGCAGCTATGAGCTGCATAAGGGCGATATGAGGCATAAGCTGCTCCGTATGCTGCGGGAAATGCAGCAGGAATTAAATATCAATGATCCCGGAGAGATAGAGTATGCCGCAGTAAATGACACTGCGGCATTTCTTATATCCGGTGAAGCTGCAGGAAAGGCTGTAAGGCCGGGAAACGAACGGAATGCTGCGGCTAAAAAATATGATAACGATAAAATAGCCTCAGGTGGAAGACATGAAGGCAGAGACTGCACGGCAGCGTTATCGGAAAATAGGGCCGGACAGAAAACTGCGGCAGCAGGCACGGACCGTATAAGCGCACTGCTTTTCGGGCAGAGGCTGCTGTATCCGGAGGCACACAGCATACTTGAGATGGGTGCCCAGACCTCGGCCTATATTACAGGTATAGCTGAAGGAAGGACACTGCAGTATGCGGTAAACGGAGACTGCGCCGCAGGCACAGGTGCCTTCTTTGAAGACCAGATGTACCGTCTTGGACTGCCGCTTGAGGCATATTCCGAATATACTGACAGGGCAAAATCAGTGCCGAGACTTGCGGGACGCTGCAGCGTATTTGCCAAAACCGACCTTATACACAGGCAGCAGGAGGGGGTTCCGGCAGAGGATATACTGCTGGGGCTGGCATACGCTGTTGTCAGAAATTTTAAAACCACGGTCATGCGCAGTCTGCCGGTGGAAAAGCCTGTTCTGCTTACCGGAGGAATAGTTAATAACCGGGGTGCAGTAAGGGCTATAAGGGATATTCTTGAGCTTGAGGGTGATGAGCTGATATGCGGTGAACGCGGAGCAATTGTCTCTGCGGCGGGATTGGCCAAGGCAGCGATAAAAAACAGGACAAGACTGGACTTTACAGGGCTTATCAGCTTCAGCGGGGAAACTAAAACTGATAAAGCCACAACAGGTGCGGCAGCAGAGGCTGGCTCAGCTGAGAATTATGATATGGTTAAACAGGCTGCAGGCTTATCAGGCAGAGCAGAAGGTGTGTGCGGCTGTACTGGTACAAATACCGGTGCCAAAGCCAAAGCTGCAGCCAGTGCTGGTAACACGGTCAACACCGGTACAAATGCCAATACCAGTGTCTGTGCCTGTGAAGCCTGCTGTGAACCGGAGGAGGCTCTGCAGCTTAAAAACGGTACCGGTACGCCGAGGAATGAGGGACAGCTTCCGACGTACGGCTATGATAAGGACAGCCTTCACAGAAAACGCGAGCCGCGCAGGGGAGAACGAATATGGCTTGGTGTTGATATCGGATCAACAAGCACCAATCTTGTACTGACAGGAGAGGATGATGCGGTGCTGGATTACTGCTATATCCGTACGGCCGGCAATCCCGGCAGAGCTGTTGACAGGGGGCTTGAGCTTCTTAAGGACAGCATGGATAAGTCCGGAAGAAAGCCTGAGGGCATAGCCGTAACGGGCTCCGGCAGATATCTGATAGCGAAAAAGCTTGGCACTGATAAGGTCATAGATGAAATTACAGCACAGGCTAAGGCTGCAGCAAGGCTGTATCCTGAGGCAGATACCGTATTTGAGATAGGAGGACAGGATTCAAAGTATATCTCACTGAGGAACGGACAGACCGCAGATTTTGAGATGAATAAGGTCTGCGCTGCAGGAACAGGCTCCTTTATAGAGGAGCAGGCGGGAAGACTTGGCATAGAGCTTGCAGATATCGGGCCTATGGCATTGGCGGCTAAAGCGCCGGCAGAGCTCGGAGAGCGCTGTACCGTGCTTATGGAGACACGCATCAGTGCCGAGCTTGCTGACGGAACCTCAAAGCCTGATATATGCGCCGGACTCTGCCGTTCTATAGTAAGGAATTACCTTAATCGTGTTGTGGCTAATAAGCATATCGGAAAATGCATTTGCCTGCAGGGAGGAATTATCAACAATGAAGGCATTGTGGCTGCATTTTATGAACAATTCGGAGAGAGGCTGCACATAACACCGTATTATGATGTGACCGGAGCCTATGGCGCAGCAATCTGGGCCAGAACAGCAGAGGGAATTAACGGAGGAGATGAGGCACGCAACAGGGAAATATATCACAGGAACAGAGCATGGTTTTATGCCGGCTATGACGGCAGGCTTATACCAGGAAGAAGGACTGTAGGAATTCCGCTCTCCCTTATGATGTATAAGTTCTTCCCAATGGCCTATAAGTATTTTACTGAGCTTGGCTATAATGTGCTGATGTCAGGAGAGAGCAATGAGGAGATCATACGCATAAGTCAGGACGTAACGCAGGAGGAAACCTGCTATCCGGTCAAGCTGCTGCATGGACATATGGAATATCTTGCACGCAGGGGTGTGGATTATATCTTTATTCCCTGCATAAGAACCATACGTCATGAGACCTCCGGAGTTGAGCATAATTACGGCTGTGTATATATGCAGACTGCACCGACAGCAGTCGGAAGAGCTCTGAGACTTGCCGAAAGAGGTATAAAGCTGCTGTCACCGGTGCTTGATATGGATATGGGACAGCCGCAGCTTGCAATGTCTATGATACAGACCGGTCTGAAGCTCGGACATGCCAGGGAGGAGTGCCAGGCGGCTATGAAGCTTGGAGCTGCAGCCATGCAGGCCTGTGACCGCAAGTCTGAGGAGCTCGGACAGCAGATAATGGACAGCCTAAAGCCTGAGGATAAGGTGCTTGTCATGATAACCCGTAATTACGGCTTAAATGATCCTGTGCTTAATATGGGGATACCGGGCGAGCTTCTTAAGCGTGGCTGCAAGGTTCTCAATCTTTCGCATCTGCATGGGCACAGCATGAACCTGTCGGATGAATATCCGAACCTTTACTGGCCCTTCAGTCAGCATATTCTGACGGGTGCGAAGATAATAAAGGAGCATCCTAATCTCTATGCGGTATACCTGACAAATCACGGCTGCGGACCGGATACGATGATATCACATCTGTTTAAGGAGATTATGGGAGACAAGCCTTATCTGTCCATTGAGGTAGATGAGCATCAGTCTGCAGTAGGAGTAGTTACACGCATAGAGGCATTTCTGAACAGCCTTAAAGCGACTGACAATAATACTGCCGCGCAGTCCGCAGAAAAGCAGCCCATGTTGGATAAAACGGCCAATATGGCATCCTTAGACAAACTGGCCGGAAAGACTGTCTCAGACCTACAGTCAGCAGAAACAGATATCAATTCCGATAAGCAGACAGCAGCTGAAACTGCTGCAGATGCCGGAGAAAAAGTACCGATGAGTTCAGAGCTTCAGGCTGAAGCAGGAGCTCAGCTGATTCTTCAGCCCTTAGGCAGCTACAGCACCTTATATGCCGCATTGCTGCGCAGCAAGGGTGTTAAGACTGCAGAGCATGGAGATTACACGGCTGAGGATCTGGTCTTCGGCAGGCAGGAATCGATATCCAAGGAATATTCGAGCTTCAGTGCAGCGGCAGGCCGTGTACTGCGTGAGGCACACGAATATGCAGAAGAGGATGAATCAGACAGCAGAAAGCCGGGAATTACATTCATGCTGCCGCAGACTGAGGGAGCCGAGGCAGAGGGCATGACAGCAATGGTTGTCAGGGCTCTGCTCAGGGAGCATGGATTTACAGGAGAAAGCTTCAGTCTGTATACACCATATATTGAGAAGCTTCTTTCAGATGTGGACAGTACTGAGCTGTGGCGAGTTCTGATGCTTGGAGATGCACTTATGTGCATGAGTCCGCAGCAGCGTGAAGCGGCGGCAGTGAAGATAGAATTTCCGCTAAGTGCGGGAAAAACTGCGCAGCTGCTGCAAAGCTGGCACGATGAGCTGAGGCATTTACAGGAGGATGCGCTGCTGCAGAAGGATGAAGCAGCCTGCAGGACAAAGGTGTTCCTGTTTGGCACACCGGAGATTATGTACAGTGATTATCTGAACCGCAATATGTTTGAGGCTGTAAGAGTGCATGGCTTCATCCCTGTGCCTATGATGCTGTCGGAGTATCTGTGGTTCTGGGTAAGAGAGAGCGGAAAGAACGTGCCTGAGGCTGTGGAGCAGGAGCTTAATGCCATGAGGCTGCTGTATGCAGATATATGGGGTGACAAGCCTGCTCTTTCGGAGGCCTATGAAAGGCTTAATGCAGGATATGCTCCGGTTGTGGGTGCTAATATCAGATATCTGTGCAGTCTGATTGCAGAGTCTGTGCCTGGGGCAGCAGGCAGCATGCTGCTTATGCCGTCCTATTCTAATGCAGGTGCCGTGATAGAGCTGATGAAGCCGGAATCACCTGTACCGTTTATGCATTTTGAAGCAGAGGGCAGCAGCACCAAGGATGAGATCGAACGCCGCGAAATCTGGCTGAACCTGCTGAAGACGTGATAACCAGGAAATTTCACTAGAGTAATTAAGGAAATGCTGATTTAATCAGCGTTTCCTTAACAGCCTCCGGAGGATTGCACGGATTTGTAAGGAAATTTGCTGCTTCGCAGCACAAATCCGGCGAGGGAAAC
>CAVALT010000047.1:4644-9069 GCA_963589455.1 Clostridiales bacterium | reverse complement strand
GCTGAAAGCAAAACCGTGTCAGTGAAGCTGGATCCTGATAATCCTGTATCACTTACAGTATGGCACTATTACAACGGAGCACAGCAGGCGGCCTTTGATGATCTTGTATCTGAATTCAACGGTACAGTAGGCAAGGATGAAGGCATCTATGTTGAGGGCTACAGCCTTGGTTCAGTTGCTGATCTGGAAAAGGCCATAACCGATTCTGTTGCGGGCAAGGTTGGCTCACAGATGCTCCCGGATCTTTTTTCAACCTATGCCGATACAGCTTATGCAGTTGAGCACCAGGGCAAGCTTGTAGATCTTACAAAGTATTTCAGTGAGGAGGAGCTGTCAGAATATGTGGACTCCTATATTCAGGAGGGATATTTTGACGATGACAAGGCACTGTATCTTTTCCCGGTGGCAAAGTCCACAGAGATCATGATGATTAATAAAACCGACTGGGAGCCATTTGCTGAGGCTACAGGTGCAAGTCTGGATGAGCTTGCAACAACTGAAGGCATTACTGCAGCAGCAAAGGCTTATTATGAGTGGACTGACGCTCAGACGCCTGATATTGCAGATGACGGAAAAGCCTTTTACGGACGTGATTCCATGTCCAATTATTTTGTGCTGGGCATGAAGCAGATGGGCACAGATATATTCTCAGTAGAAAACGGGGAGCCGACGATTCAGGCCGATAAGGATAAAATCAGAAGACTCTGGGATAACTATTATGTACCTTATATAAAGGGATATTTTGCAAGTGCAGGCAAATTTCGCTCAGATGATGTAAAGACCGGAGAGATTCTTGCATATACTGGTTCAACTGCGTCAGCTATGTATTTTCCGGATCAGATTGCGGGATTGGACGGTGAGAGCAAGGCTATTGATTATCTCGTGCTGCCTGCACCTGTAATGGAAGGCGGCGCCGCAGTTAATGTACAGCAGGGTGCCGGCATGGCTGTAACCAGCTCTGATCCGGAGCATGAATATGCCGCCTGTGAATTCCTGAGATGGTTTACTCAGAAGGAAAACAATCTGAGATTTGTGTGTGATGCAGCTTATTTCCCTGTACGCAAGGATGCCAATACCGTGGAAGCACTGGATGAGGTAATCAGTGAGCAGAATATTGAGATCAACAGCAAGGCTTATGATTGTCTGACGAGTGTTATGAACAGTATGAATGAAACGAGCTTCTATACTCCCAAGTGCTTTGCCAATGGCTATGATACCAGAAAGGTTCTGGATTATATTCTGTCTGATAAGGCTGCTGCCGATAAGACGGCAGTTGATGAGGCAGTAGCTGCAGGAACACCGAGGGCAGAGGCAGAGGCACAGTATCTTACTGATGAGAACTTTGATGCCTGGTATGAGACTCTTGTAAATGCACTGAATGAGAAGGCTTATCAACAGTAAGGCAGACAGGATATGATAAAGCGTAAACGCTCCCTGATGTTTATTCTGCTGGTTCCCCTGCTGCTTGTTGTGCTGGTTCAGGGAGTGCTTCCTTTTTCGGCACTCCTTCTTAGCAAGACCAGGGAAGCTATGATAGATGCTGAAGTAAACATCGACAGCAATATTGTAGAGAATAGAAAAATGGCACTTGCAAATGCCATGACAGACCAGTGGAGTGCAGTCAGAAAAGAAAATTCCTATCTGAGCACTGCACTGCAGAGATATCTTGCTGACAATGAGCTTGATATTGAAGCCTTTCTGTCTGACAGCAGCTTTAAACAGGCTTACTGTGAACTGGTATTTCCGGAATTGCTTAACTACCTGCAGAGAGACAGCTCCTGCGGGTTGTTTCTGATTCTTGCAAATGATACCTGTGAAGGCGGAGATTACAACGGCTTTTTCCTTCGTGACTCGGATCCTACTACTGAGACCGCAACGAGCTCGGACATGCTTCTGGAGCGCGGCAGCAAAACACTGGCACAGAAGGCTGCAATCTCATTGGACAACGGATGGACAACAGATTTTCGTTTTGACAGTCCGGGAGAGCGTGAGGCAGATGATTTTTTTTATGAGCCGTATCTGCTTGCATGTGCAAATACGGATGTTGATATGAACAGTCTTGCTTACTGGTCCACGCCCTTTGTACTTGAGGGCAATAAGCTTGACAGTCATCAGATGATTACTTATTCGGTTCCTCTTATCTATAACGGCACGATTTATGGTGTATTGGGAACAGAGATATCTGTCAGCTATCTGAAAAAGTCTTATCTGCCTGTGCAGGATCTTGATCTTGATCAGAAGGCAGGGTATGTACTGGCTGTCAGAGAAGAGGACGGCAGCTATTCAGGTATTGCCGGAACAGGAGTTTTGTATGAAAGCGTAAGGCAGGATGAAAAGCACAGCTTTACACTTAAGGAGACCAGCTATAAGAATCTGATGCGTGTAAATGATGCACAGCTTGGCACACAGGCAGTTTATGCAGTTTGTTCACCGATAGGTCTTTATGATAAGCAGGTACCCTATGATAATACAAACTGGGAGCTTTGCGGACTGGTGCCGGAGGACTCGGTCTTCGGCCTTGGAAACCAGCTGTACAGGATGATCCTGACGACCATATTGCTCTGTGCTGCCGCAGGCATGTTAGTCATGATAGTCGTTTTAATTCACGTGCTGCGTCCGGTGCATAGGCTTATGGACAGCGTGCGCGGAGGCAGTGAAGGTCTTAAGGCATTTCAGGCCTCGGGGATAGCAGAGGTTGATGAGCTTCATGACGTGGTTGAGAGTCTGACTGAAAGTGAGCTGAAGATACACAATCAGCTGAATGAAGAAAAGGAACGCTACAGAATAGCAGTAGAAAGCTCAAGTGATATTTTCTTCACCTATCGTGAGTCTTCGGGAACAATCGAGATAGTCAACAGCAAAGAGAATGACGGCATATGGTCAGTAGAGGAATTCCGCAGGAGAAAGCTCGGAAAGGACTTTTCACACAAGGATTGGGAAAAAATTAAAAAGCTCTTTGAAAAGGGAAATGACAGTGAGGAGCTTACAGCCGAAATACGTCTCAGAACCGAGAAGGATCCGGAGGGGCGCTGGTATGCATTCCACGGCAAGGCGGTGTCTGATCCGCCTAACAGTGAGCGGCGTATAGTCGGCTATATAAGAGATATTCACGAGGAAAAGATGCTCATGCTTGAGCAGGAGGCTAAGGAGATGCGTGATCCGGTATCCGGATTTTACCGTCTCCAGCCCGGATGCGATGCAATAGAAAGCAACAGGAGATTATCACCGAGCGGTATTCTTGCATTGCTTGATTTAAGCCATTTTTCCAACATAGTAACAAAATGCGGACTGACCTTTGGTGATGTAATTCTTGAGGAGTTTGCACTTAAGCTGAGAGCACTTACAGAGGCAGCAATCGGAAAAAAAGCAGTATTTATACGTGCAGGTTCAGATGAATTTATAGTCTGGATGCCGGAGACAACAGAGGAAAAGAGCCGTAATATTCTGTCTGAGCTTAAGCGGCAGTATGCAGCTCTTGTAAGACACGGCTCTATAGAGCTTAAATTTAATGCCGGAATAGCAGCTGCCCATGCATTGACGGAAACAAATACTCTGATCGAAAGAACAGGTGCAGCACTCGCAGAGGCACAAAAGCTGGATCAGCTTTGCATAGACTGGGAATCAGTTCAGTTTAAGGATGTTAAGGCTAAACCATTCGGTGAAATCGTGTCGCAGGGCTACAGTGTACAGAATGGTCTGGCATCACTTGCATTGAACCTTTTTGACAGAAATTCAGCTCTTGAAGCAGCTCTTGATCTGATGGCGCTTCGCCTTAACAGGGAGTTTGGTCTTGATAATCTGATTGTAACAAGCTTTCAGGAGGATTACATGACCAGCACTGTGATCTATGAATGGAAGCCGCAGATTGGAAGGAATGGATGGGTTTCGATCTGTTCATATACGGAGGAGGATTTTCAGAAGCTGAATGTGCTTTCACAGGAGCATAAGCTTCAGCCTGTCAGATGGAATGCTTCAGCAAAAACGGCAGGAATTTCGCTGCCAATGCTGGATAACGGACAGTACGCCGGAGATCTGTTTATGCTTGGCATGAAGCCGGAGATTATAGATGATGCAGCAAATAATGCTTTGCTCAGTGAAATCTGCACTATTATACAGAATTGTCTGAATCAGAAGCGTCATGATCAGTCAGCTCAGGCAAAATCTGATTTCCTTGCACGTATGTCGCATGAGATACGAACACCTATGAACGGAATCATAGGCATGACAGAGATTGCTCTGAGAAATGATCAGTCGGAGGAACAGAGGATAGCCTGTCTTAAGAAGGTTGAAAGCTCATCACATTATCTGCTTGGATTGTTAAATGACATTCTTGATATGTCAAAGATTGAAAGCGGAAAGATGACGCTGACACAGGATGAATTTGATCTTCAGGAAATGCTTGATGATCTCAGAGCGGTTCTTGAC
>CAVALT010000047.1:0-4634 GCA_963589455.1 Clostridiales bacterium | reverse complement strand
GTTCTTGACGGACGCTTCCTTGAGAAAAAGCAGAGCTTTGTTATAGATGCAAGGCTTACTCACACAGGCTTTAAGGGAGACAGTCTTCGTCTCAGCCAGGTGCTTGTAAATCTGCTTGGAAATGCCGGCAAATACTCCGAGGATCATACAGAGATAATTCTTAAGGTCAGGGAAGCTGAAGATGTGGAAGGCTATTCAAGACTGTATTTCTCGGTTGAGGATCAGGGAATAGGAATAGCACCTGAGGATCAGCAGAGGATCTTCCGGAGATTCGAGCAGGTAGATACGCAGATAGCCAGACAGCAGGGAACAGGCCTCGGTCTTGCCATCAGCAATCGTCTTGTACATCTGATGGGCAGCAAGATAGAGCTTCAAAGCGAGCCGGGCAAGGGCAGCAGGTTCTACTTTACCATCAGGCTTAAGAGAACGATTGTTGAGAAAAAGAGAGTGCCTGACAGCAATGAACAGATAGATCTTACAGGCACAAGGATACTGGTAGCTGAGGACAATGAGCTTAACATGGAGATCCTCTGCACCTTCCTCAGCAGCCTCGGATGCATCCCGGAGGGGGCTGAGAACGGTCAGATAGCTCTGAATAAGTTCTCAGATTCACCGGAGGGCTATTACAGGCTGATTCTGATGGATGTAATGATGCCTGTTATGAATGGACTTGAGGCAGCCCATCAGATCCGTATGCTTAAGCGAAGTGACAGCCAGACAGTTCCGATTGCTGCTATCAGTGCAAATGCCTTTGACGAGGATATCCGCAGATCGCTTGCAAGCGGTATGAATGCGCATCTGTCAAAGCCGGTCGAGATGTCAAAGCTTAAGGAGCTGCTCGCACAGCTGATTAAATGATACCAGGGTCAAAAGCTTCAAAATCCGCTGCTTTTCCTACATGCACGAGGAACTTTGAGCCTGGGTTTGCAAAAACATGAATAAAGCTACTGAGCAGCAGAGGATATTCTGCTGCTCAGTCTTTATATGGAGGTTTTGAATAGAGGCTTATATATATCGTAACTATTTAGCACACATCTCGAATTTGCTCCGCAAATCCTCGATATGGCTGGCCAAAGGCCCTTCGGGCCTTGGCCACCTTTCACATTTAAGCGTGAATTTGCCTGTAGGCAGACAATTTACGCTTAAATGTGAAAGGTGCTAAACAGATGCTGTATATCGTAACAATATATTGAAAAAATTAATGAATTTTACTGTAATTATAGATTATCAAATCAGCAGATCAAACTGATAAACTATATATAGATGCCGCTGTACAGCATAACCACAACATAGGAGCCTGAGCCCGATGCGTGCCTGATGCTTTGTGCAAATTAACTAAAATACATATGCCTTTTTCTATTTGCAAAGGCTTTTTGACTATGCAATAATGATGGAACACATCAGAATGCTTTCACAGCATTCAGCTTTAATCATATCAGAGCATCCAGACAGGACAATCCCCTCAGTCATTATTCAAAGCATGAGTGGATTCATATCATTTATCCTGAGTTTGCTGACATTAATTTGTTTTCAAAAGTTGGTTTGAGTTATCTTACCCATCAGCAGAGATATATTCTGAGCATATCATTAATTCGCTTATCATAAGCGAAGTCCGTAATCAGTACGGCAGCCGGTAAGTACATCTACAGAGCTTCAGACCGGCATGGCGGTCATAAATATCCATGCATGTGAATATTTACAGAACATACATATCAGATCAGCAGGACCGATCTAATATCTTACGCAGCACATTAAACGCAGGAATGTATATTTTTGCCTTATATGATCAAAGTACTTTGTTATTCCAGTATTTATTTTTCGGAGGATTCACATATGACAGCATATTGCTAAAAGAGTATTCTTATTCAGACAGCCTAAAACCTTCATCATTATCAGGCTATATGATCAGATACAATTCTATAATTAAACACGAGTGTTTGAAAGAGCCCGGAAGGGCTCTTTCTTTCATAATGTTGACAGCTTACTTGCATTATCATGCTTAAATACTTAAAATAACCGTATCTAAAATGATACCGGAGTCAACAAAAGCCTTTGCCTCTGGTATTATTTATAATCTGGTAACTGTTTAGCACCCATCTCGAATTTGCTCCGCAAATCCTCGATGTAGCTGGCCAGAGGCTCTTCGAGCCTTGGCCGCCTGCCATATTTCAATGTGAATTTACCTGCAAGCAGGCAATTCACATTGAAATATGGCAGGTGCTAAACAGATACAAAATCTGATGACAGGAGAATTTTATTGAATATATTGCTTACAAGTGCCGGCCGCAGAACATATATGGTCGACTATTTTAAAAAAGCGGTCGGAGCTGACGGCAGGGTATACGCTGCAAATTCACAGATGAGTCCGGCTCTGCGTGAGGCGGACGGATATATTATCAGTCCGGTAATTTTCAGCAGTGAGTATGTTCCGTTTCTGTTGGATAAATGCAGAGAACTTAGGATTGATCTGCTTGTAGCACTTTTTGATATAGATATGCCCGTGCTTTCAGAGCACAGGAAGGAATTTGAGGATGCAGGAACCAGACTCGCAATGTCAGACCGCGGCTTTTATGATATCTGCAGTGATAAGCTTAATATGGGAACCATTCTCAGCAGGCAGGGCTTTAACACGGCCAGAGCATTTTCAGAAAAAGCTGCGGCGCAGGCGGCGGTAAAAGCCGGAGAGCTGCATTTTCCGCTCATAATAAAGCCTCGCTTCGGCATGGGTTCCATAGGTGTATATAAGGTATATAATGCTACCGAGCTTGAGGGTGCCTACAGTATGTGCGAGCGTGAAACTCTGGAAAGCTATCTTAAATATGAATCATCACGGGTTCCGGCAGATAATGCAGTGCTTATACAGGAATGTATAGAAGGGACTGAGTACGGACTTGACGTAATATGTGATCTTGACGGCAATTACGTTAATACCATAATCAGAAGAAAGTTTGCAATGCGGTCGGGTGAAACCGATGATGCGGTAACGGTAGGAAGCACTGATGCAGGGTACAGTGAGCTGATGAAGCTTGGCAGAGACTTTGCAGAGGGCTTTTCTCCTAAGGGACTTACAGACGTTGACGTTATTATGAATGAAAAGCTTAAGCCGGTGATTATAGATATCAACGGACGCTTTGGAGGCGGGTATCCTTTCTCGCATGCAGCAGGTGCTGATGTACCGAGAGCCTATGTATTATGGCTTCAGGGCAGAAACGAGGAGGCAGCCGAGTGCTGCAGGGCAGCGGCCGGAGTACACGGCTACAAGGATATAAGTCCGCGCAGATATTAAGGAAATGATTCAATCAGCATTTCCTTAGCAGATGCATATATTATAGTTTATGTAACTGTTTGGAACACATCTCGAATCTGCTCTGCAAATCCCCGATGTGGCTGGCCAAAGGCCCTTAGGGCCTTGGCCGCCTTCCGTATTTCAGCGTGAATTTACCTGCAGGCAGGCAATTCACGCTGAAATATGGAATTGTGCTAAACAGATAGTAGTAGATTTTGAAAGAGAAAAAATTGGATAAAGAGATACTTGTAACAAGATCATCAATGCCGGGCCTTGATGAGTATATAGATGAGATACGCGGACTGTGGGACAGTCATTGGCTGACTAATATGGGAGTCAAGCATAGAGAGCTGGAGGAAAGACTCACTGAATATCTCGGAGTCAGGGGACTGCAGCTCTTCACAAACGGACATATGGCGCTGGAAATGACGCTTCAGGTGATGAAGCTGCACGGTGAGGTGATTACGACCCCCTTTACCTTTGCGTCAACGACTCATGCAATAGTCAGAAACGGACTTACGCCGGTATTCTGTGATGTCAGAGAGGATGACTATACAATTGATCCGGACAAGATAGAGGAGCTTATTACAGACAAGACCTGTGCTATTGTTCCAGTACATGTTTACGGCAATGTCTGTGATGTGGAACGGCTTAAGGATATAGCTGACAGGCATGGTCTTAAGCTTATTTATGATGCAGCTCACTGCTTTGGCGTGCGATATAAGGGCCAGGGTATAGGAAGCTTCGGAGATGCATCTATATTCAGCTTTCATGCCACGAAGGTATTCAATACCATAGAGGGCGGTGCAGCCTGCTTTAATGACGAAAGGCTTAAGAGCGAGCTTTATTTTGTTAAAAATTTTGGCATTGTGGATGAACTGCACGTTCATACTGTGGGCGGCAATGCAAAGATGAATGAATTCGCGGCCGCCATGGGTCTGTGCAATCTGCGCCATGTAGATGAAGAGATAGCAAGGCGAAAAAGAGTGTTTGAGCATTACAGCAGCCGCTTATCCGGAATAAACGGAATCAGAATCCCGGCGGAGCAGGCGGATGTTGAGAGAAACTATGCTTATTATCCGATAATTATAGATCCGGAGGTCTTCGGAGCAGACAGGGACTATGTATATGACAGACTGCTCGATAACGGTATACATGCGAGAAGGTATTTCTATCCTCTTACGAGTGCCTTTGAGTGCTATAAGGAACGCTTTGATGTACAGGAAACTCCGACAGCACTCAGGCTATCGGAAAGAGTACTTACGCTTCCGCTTTACAGTGAGCTTGATATTTTGGATGTCGACAGGATATGCAGCTGCATAGAAAAGTGCAGAGGGTAAAGTCAGAA
>CAVALT010000046.1:0-9272 GCA_963589455.1 Clostridiales bacterium | reverse complement strand
TCTGCGGATCTGAAGGAATACGGAAAATCTGTAACTCAGGAACAGAAAAATAATCTTGTGCGGGTTATGACCAACGAATTTCCTGCCGGTACAGGCAAAAAGACGTATTCTCAATGCGTTTTTATTGAGGAAGAGGGAAATGACTATAAGCCGACAAAAGCATTTCTGCAGATGCTGAATAATGACGACTTCTATGCTGTTCTGAAGGAGCTTGTTGAATTTGGCATAAGCAGGTATAAAAGAGATTATAAAAATGCTTATGATCAGACGGATCTGGTCCTATATCAGAAATATACGTATGAGGATGTCTGCCGCCTGCTGAACTGGGAACAGAACGAGGTGCCGTTAAATATCGGCGGCTATAAGTTTGATAAAAAGACGAAAACCTTCCCTGTATTCATTAATTATGATAAGGCCGAGAATATAAGTGATACAACAAAATACGAGGATCATTTTGAGTCCGGTTCACGTGACCGATTGATCGCCATTTCCAAATCGGGCCGTAGCCTGCAGTCAGAGGATGTGCAGAATTTCCTGAAGGCAAAGGAACGCGGCATACGGGTAGAGCTCTTTGTCAGGAAAAATAAGGATGATAAGATCTCCAAGGAGTTCTATTATCTTGGACACATGACGGCAAGCGGAAAAGCAAGCGAATTTACGATGGCCAATACGGAGAAAACGGCAGTCGAGATTGAGTGGATACTGGATGTCCCGGTTCGGGAGGATATCTACGAATATATAGTGAATTCATAACGAAATATGGTATCAGTCAGGGAGAAAAGCATTTGCCCCTGACAACGTAATGATTATATAAGCAGAGGTTTGGAGGTAAAACTCCAAGCTTGATTGGTGATTCAAATACGGGTTCGGGCAGGCATGATTCGTGCTTGAAGCAGGAGGACAGTAATGAAAATAATAAGAGTAGCCGCAGCAGTTATTGAGGCAGTTAATGATAATGGAGAGCCGATTATTTTCGCAACACAGCGAGGATACGGTGAATTTAAGGATGGCTGGGAGTTTCCTGGAGGAAAGATAGAGCCTGGAGAGACACCGCAGGAAGCTATCAAGCGTGAAATCATGGAAGAGCTTGACACAGAAATCACGGTTGAGGAGCTGATAGATACGGTAGAGTATGATTATCCGGAATTTCACCTTTCAATGGATTGCTTCCGGTGCAAAATCGCAAAGGGTAATCTGGTACTGAAGGAGCATGAGGCAGCAAGATGGCTGACAAGGGCTCAGCTTGACGAAGTTGACTGGCTGCCGGCGGACAGAGGAATAATTAAGAAAATGCTGATTTAACCAGCATTTCCTTAATTACTTCCGGTGGAACGCACGGATTTGCAGTAGAATTTGCTGCTTTGCAGCGCAAATCCGGCGTAGGAAACGCTTTAATCAGAGTTTCCTTAATAAAATCTGAAATTATGATGTTTGTTGGGGACAAAAGTATATTGTCCCCAACTTATTTTTTATTTCTTCGTCTCACCCGGTCCGTATACCGACGGAATATCTACGGCCTTGTTGAAGCTGTATTCCGGTGACGGGAATGCTCCTGACAGAGATTCCTCGTGGAAGAGATTCAGTCCCTTAACCATATCCTCTCTGATGTGAGCAAAATGCTTAACAAATTTGGGCTTGAAGTCACCATACATTCCGAGCAGGTCCTGTGTTACAAGCACCTGACAGTCAACATCCGGGCCGGCGCCGATGCCAAGTATAGGAACTCTGACCTCTTCACTCATAGCTTTAGCAACAACACTCGGCACACATTCAACAACTATTGAAAATGCTCCTGCGTCCTGAAGTGCCTTGGCATCTTCAATAAGCTTTCTTGCTGATTCAGGTGTTCCGCCCTGCACCTTAAAGCCGCCAAAGGAGCTTGCTGTCTGCGGTGTCATGCCAATGTGGCCCATTACATTTATACCTGCCTTAACCAGAGCTCTGATGGTATCTGCCATATCTGCTCCGCCCTCAAGCTTGATACAGTCAACGCCGGTCTCCTTAACGAGCCGGTTTGCATTTCTGATAGCATCCTCAATACTTACATTATATGTTCCAAACGGCATATCTCCGATAATAAAGGTGTCCGGTGCTCCCTTGACTACCGGCCTTGCGTGATGAATAACGTCATCAAGTGTTACCGGTACGGTAGAAGCATAGCCGAGCATAATCATTCCAAGTGAGTCTCCAACCAGTATGATCTCAACGTCACTGTCGTTGATTATAGAGGCCATTGTATAATCATAAGCCGTTACAAAGCTGAATTTTCTGCCTTCGTCCTTGAACTTCTGAAAGTCAAGCACTGTCATCTTCTTCTTTGCCATGTTTCTCCTCCTTAATCTATTACCTGATATTTTCTAAATCTTATCCGGATGTTCCGGATGAACCTCTCCGTATTGTATTATCGCATAAAATACTGCTGAAGTATAATAAATATGATACCTGGGTCAAAAACTTCATAAGCCGAAGCAAGTGTTAAGAAAATGCTAATTAGTCAGCATTTCTAAAAAAAATGATTATAATAAGCATTTACAGACATTCGTTTTGCAGCAGGAGAGGAGTTGTTTTTATGAAGATTCCAGCTGATAACACTGAAATGGAGTACTTTGCATTCGGCAAAGGTAAGAAGAAATTTGTAATAATCCCAGGCTTATCCGTACACAGCCTCATGGGCCTTAAGGATATTGTTGCCGAGGCATATAAGGCCTTTGCTGAGGATTATACAGGCTATCTGATTGACAGGCCGAAGGAACCTAAGGAAGGCATAACTATCAGAGAGCTTGCAGCAGAAACAGCAGCAGCCATGAAGAACCTTGATATTGATAATGCGTATATATTCGGAGCATCCCAGGGCGGCATGATTGCTCAGTACATAGCCATTGATCATCCCGAGCTCGTCAAAAAGCTGGTACTCGGATCTACTCTGTCAAAACCAAACGATACCTTCCTGCGGACAGCGGAAAAATGGATCGGACTGGCGGAGCAGCGAGCAGAGAGACCACTTATTGAGAGCTTTATTGATGAGGTATATTCAGAGAATACACTTAAGAACTGCCGCGATATGTTTATCTCAGCTAACCTTGGGATAACGGAGGCTGAGTATCAGCGCTTCATAAATCTTGCAAAGTCCTGTCTGAGCTTTAATTGTTATGATGAGCTGCCGAAAATCAAGTGTCCGGTGCTCGTGCTTGGATCTTACGGAGACAGGATCGTTACGGCAGCGGGCTCAGAGGAAATCGCCGCAGCGCTTAAATGTGAGCTTTATCTCTATGATGACAGCTACGGTCACGGCGTTTATGCTGAAGCGCATGATTATAGAGATCGCTGCCTGAAATTTTTCAATAAATAAGACTGCGCCGTGGATCAGCTCTGTCTGGATAAGCAGTGTCCTGATTATGCCGGGCGTCCATGCAAAAATTAAGGGAACGCTGATTTAAGCAACAAATTTTCTTATAAATTCGCGCAATCCGTTGGCGGCGCCGAGCATCAGACAGAGAATGTACTCTGTAATAGCAGAGGTCTGGTGCTCAGCGCTTCTTTATTATATGAGACAGAATGCCCTGGCAGCAGAGTGAACTGACACGGATCTCCTTATTGCCGTAGCGGGCAAAGCTGCGGTATCTGAGTATAGCCTCACCGCTCGCCTTATCGATGCCGCCGTAGAGCTTAAGAGTGTTCTCATTGTTGTTATCAAGTGCAACAATAATATCTCCGACCTTGGCATCAGTCTGACGCCGTATAACGAGAAGATCGCCGTCGTCGATACCTTCATCCACCATTGAGTCTCCTGAGGCGTGAAGCATATAGAACGGGCCATTGCCGAATATTGCAGTAGGAAGAGCAACAACACATTCGATATTTTCCTCCTCAAACTGAGGAACACCGCAGGCAACAGAGCCAAGCAGAGCGGCGGTTTCCTGATCATGGCTGATAAGGCTTACTGATTCATCAGTTATCTCGCCGTCAGTATAAGATATAAGACCGGCCTTATCCATGGCGACAAGATAGGTGTAGGCTGTGCTGCGTGCAACACCGTGAGCTGAGGCAATCTGTGTGGTTGATGGCATACATCCGTGTACAGTATAGTAATCACGGATATAGGTCCGGATCGTATTCATCAGTTCTGTGTTCTTGTGTCTCATAGCTGTACCTCTTAATATCCTCTTCTGCAATGCGTTCTTCAAAGCCTCTGAGTGCTGCAAACGGTGAAAAAAGCTTTGCCCTGTTAAGCACGTCCATCCGGGGATGTCCCGGGGGAAGCACAGGCCGTTCAGCCTTCATTATATCTCTGTAATTATCTATGTACATATGCTATGCCCTGTGTCCGCCAATCTGTGCATTACGTTCTCTCATGGTTGCCCCGTCAATAAAATCGGTTCCCTTAAGAACAGCATTTTTGCCGAAGCGTTGTTTGATCCTGATCATGGCACGCTGAAGCTCCATCTCCTTCTTCATCGACGACAGATCTGAAAATATATCGGTCTGACAGAAGCCATCGTCGTGCCTGAGTCTTGTCAGAGTTATATTAATGCGGCGCACGCTCAGGCTTTTGTCAGCGATGCTCTCAAAGAGCTGCATGACAGAAGGGATAATACGGCTTCCGAGTGCAGTATCATTAAGCTTTGCACTACCGTGAGCGCTCTTTGGCACCTGTCTGCCGTAATGGTCTGTTTTTACGGCACCGCTGTAGCTTCCGTTGTCGCAGTTCTCACGGTCATAACCGATATCCAGGGTCACACCGCCGGCAACCAGACCGCGTTCGGTAAGCTGAAGTACAAGACAGTCAGCCATCTCTCTTACTATTACGGAGGCCTTTGAATAATCATAGGGATGGGAGAGCACCTGGCCCTCACTGAGACTTGTGGTGCCGGGTCGGTAGCTCTTTATCTCGCTTAGTCCGCAGGGCTCAAGTCCCCAGGCATGGTCTATAATCAGCTCTGCATCAACTCCGAAGGTTCTGTAGAACCATTCCTGATCATGGAGAGATTGTCTTGCAATATCCCCCATGGTATACAGTCCGTGTGAGGCAAGCCGTGCGGCTGTGCCGGGTCCGGTCATCCAAAAGGAGGTAATCGGCCGATAGCTCCAGAGCTGCTGCCTGAACTGCTGCTCGTCAAGCTCGGCAATGCGTACGCCGCTGCTGTCAGCCCGGGTGTGCTTGGCAATGATATCCATTGCAAGCTTGGCAAGATACAGGTTTGTACCAATGCCGGCTGTAGCTGTTATGCCTGTAGTCTCGAGGATGTCATGAATCATGCGCATCGCAAGCTCATGTGCGCTAATGCCGTAAATGCTGAGATATGGTGCTGCATCGATAAATACCTCATCAATAGAGTAAACCAGTATATCCTCAGGAGATACATACTTTAGGTATATGGAATATATCTCCGCGGAGGTCTCAACATAATATGACATGCGGGGTGGAGCGACTATGTATGAAAGCTTCAGGCCTGAGTCACGCTTAAGCTCCCTGTCCACGTAGGACTCGGCTCTGAAATCAGGTACGCCGTCACGAATTACGGAGGTATGCTCTCTTACGGCCTTTGACAGGCGCTCGGCATTAATCTCCCTGACACGCTGCACAACCTCAAACAGTCTGGCTCTGCCCGGAATGCCGTAGGCCTTCAGGGAAGGTGATACAGCAAGACATATGGTCTTATCGGTACGTGAGCTGTCGGCAACCACCAGATTAACACCAAGCGGGTCAAGTCCTCTTGAAACACACTCAGCAGAGGCATAGTATGACTTAAGATCTATGGCAATGTAGCAGCGAGAGCTGCGGCCGGTATTAGCTTGTATCCTGCAGGAGTCTGTCTGATGCATTATCTTATCCGGTATCCCCTTAACAAATAAATCATGGAATCTTTGTCGAACTGACTGCAAATGTTTTCAAGCTATGGGAACGAATCGCATAGGTTATATAGCTAAGCTATATAGAACAGCTGCAGTGTAATCAGACGGCAGGCAGATCAAAGGCAGGCATATCTGAAGGCTATATTCTAAACCGAGCAGCCTGCTCTTGATAGAATTATAATGTGCTTCCTGAAAAAATGCAAGAATGATATCTGGTTATAAAAAAATAAATAAAACTAAGCATTGAGATATATCCAGCAGAGTGTATAATGTTGACAAAATCTACTGGAGAGGTATGTTATTATGAACAGACAGAATTTGAATGGTTTGGTATTTGGTGCACTGTTTACAGCACTTACCTGTGTATTCACCATGGTTATCAAGGTTCCGACCCTCGGAACCAACGGCTATGTTAATATAGGTGATACAGGTGTGCTGCTCAGCTCGTGGCTGCTCGGAGGCTGGTACGGAGTTGTTGCTGCCGGTCTTGGCTCCGGACTTGCAGATCTTCTGAGCGGTTATCCTGCATATGCGCCGGGAACCTTTATAATCAAGCTGCTTATGGCACTTGCAGCCTGCAGCATATATAAGGCAGCCGGCAGCAGAGTTTCAGCAGGAGGAGCAGCAAAGGGTGCAGTATATGCTGTATCAGCAGTAATTGCCGAGGCTGTAATGGTACTTGGATATCTCGTTTATGAGTATTTTGTTATGGGCTACGGAGCTGCAGCATTTCCATCAGTAATCAGCAATACTGCACAGGCAGGCAGCAACATAGTACTCAGTCTTGTACTGATACTGGTGCTCGAGAAGAGCCATGTATGGGAGCGTGCGGTTCAGAATCGCTGAACATTTTATAAGGGAATGAAGCTTAAATCAGCATTTCCTAAATAAGCTGCTGAGGTCAAAGGTATTATGTCCACAATGGGTATCAGATTGCTGAGTACTGCTTATTTCGTAAAACTTTAGAAACATTCAAAAACAGGCGGCCGCATGTTGAGCATGACGGCCGCATAAGCTGTATGTTGATATAACATAATTAAGAAAATGCTGATTAAATCAGCGTTTCCTATAAGAAGGCGCAGATGTGCATAGATATAAAGAGACAAGGAGTCAGAGTATGGAAGATAAGGATATAACATTAGAGGAGATAAAGGAGCAGACAAGAGAGGTTCTGCTGGAGCTGCTGGAGACGGCAAAGCTTAAAAGGGGACAGATACTTGTTGTCGGCTGCTCGTCAAGCGAGGTGGGAAGCTTTAAGATAGGCTCGCATTCAAGTGCAGAGATAGGAGAGGCTATATGCAGCACTCTGTATAAGGAGCTTAAGGACAGAGGCATTTATCTTGCAGCACAGTGTTGCGAGCATTTGAACAGAGCAGTAATAATAGAGGCAGAGGCAGCAGAGCGCTACGGATATGAGCCGGTAAATGTTGTTCCGCAGCTTAAGGCGGGCGGTTCATTTGCAACGGCGGCATACGGACTTTTTGCAGAGCCGGCAGCAGTAGAGCATATTAAGGCACATGCCGGTATAGATATCGGCGATACGCTTATCGGAATGCATTTAAGAGATGTGGCTGTACCGGTGCGCATCGCAACAAAGGAAATCGGTGCCGCACATGTGGTATGTGCACGAACCAGGCTTAAGTTTATAGGCGGTGAGCGTGCACATTACGACCATGACAAGGCATGATTGAGTGAGGATGCGAAGCAATCCGATAATAATCAGGTAACTATTTAGCACCAATCTCGAATTTGCTCCGCAAATCCTCGATGTGGCTGGCCGGAGGCCCTTCGGACCTCGGCCACCTTTCGCATTTCAGTGTAAATTTGCCTTCAGGCAGGCAATTCACGCTGAAATGCGGAAGGTGCTAAACAAATACACAATCAGGCTTTTTAAAGCAAAGGACATGAAAAGTCCGGCAGAGCCCTATTCCGGGTGACTCTGCCGGACTTTTACTGTTGTTTACACTAATAAACAAGAAAAACCTATTGACTTTATAGGAAATAAGCTTATACTCAAGATACCCCCAAGGGGTATGAATGATGCAGTTAACACGCTGGATTTGCGCTGCAAACCAGCAATTACCTCAGCAAATCCGTGCGATCCGCCGGAGGTACGGAGGTACCATGGAAATGCTGATTAAATCAGCATTTCCATGACGCATTCGTATTCAGGAATGATCATACAAGGAGACAAAAGTGGGAAAAACAGATAATTCAGAGGGCTGCTGCTGCCATTGCACCAAGCAGCGTTCCGATAAGGAATACAGAGATCTTATAAACCGGCTGAGCCGCATTGAGGGACAGATCCGTGGATTGAAAAATATGGTCGAGCATGATGCATATTGTCCTGACATACTCGTGCAGGCGGCAGCAGCCAATGCGGCGCTGAACAGCTTTAACAAGGTGCTTCTGGGCAATCACATACGCACCTGCGTAGCGGATGATATAAGAGAAGGCAGAGAGGACAAGCTGGATGAGCTTATCAGCTTCCTCCCGAAGCTGATGAAGTGATTTCGGAACAGAAATTGTGTTTGCGGCTATTTAGCACACATCGAGAATTTGTTTCACAAATCCTCGATGCAGTCGGCCGGAGGTGCTCCGCGCCTTTGCTGCCACCGGAAAAGCCTATAAATGCCGAGCAGGTTCAGCTCAGCATAAACAGCTTTTCAGGCAGTGCGAAACAATTAACAGATAAGGAGATATAAAAGATGACGCAGTATACGGTAACAGGCATGAGCTGTGCTGCATGCCAGGCACGAGTCGAAAAGGCTGTCTCAAAGGTACCGGGAGTGACAGGCTGTGCGGTAAGCCTGCTGACCAATTCCATGGGAGTTGACGGAAGTGCTGATCCGGCAGCAATAATCAAGGCTGTAACAGATGCCGGCTACGGAGCAAGACTTCAGGGCGGCGGCAAGGCCGCGGAAGGGGCATCCAGGCTTTCGGAAGAGGAGGAGGCACTTAAGGACACGGAGACACCAAAACTTAAGCGCAGGCTGATATTATCGGCGGGCTTCCTTATAATACTTATGTATTTCTCAATGGGGCATATGATGTGGGGATGGCCGCTTCCGGCATGGTTTAACGGCAATCATGTGGCTATGGGGCTTGTGCAGATGATTCTTGCAGCCATAATCATGCTTATCAATAATAAGTTCTTTATAAGCGGCATCAAGGGCTTTATACACGGAGCACCCAATATGGATACGCTTGTTGCATTAGGCTCCGGAGCCTCATTTATATACAGTACCTTTGCGCTTTTTCTGATGACGGATGCAGTGGTCAAGGCTGACGAGTCCCTTGTAATGCATTACATGGACGAATTCTATTTTGAATCAGCTGCGATGATACTTACGCTTATTACCGTCGGCAAGCTGCTTGAGTCCGTATCTAAGGGCAGGACGACGGATGCACTTAAGAGC
>CAVALT010000045.1:5106-9334 GCA_963589455.1 Clostridiales bacterium | reverse complement strand
GCTTTCCGGGATACATGCTGCGTATTTCTTCAGAAGACTTGTGTGCAAGAATTGCACGCCCGAGTGCAGTAGAGTACAGCGGAAGCTGTTTTCCAACAGAGGAAATAAGTCGGATAGGCTGCGGAGAGTCTTTTTTAGCAATGTAAAGAACCATGTCCTTCGATTGAATGCCGAGCTGACTGGTTTCATTGCATTTGGATGTTATGATATCCATTTCATGGCAGATATACTGGAGCGTTGTCTGCCTGTTGTTATAAGCAACTCCGACAGAGTAGGTGGCAACACCTATAAGATATCTTAGCGTATCCTTTTGAAGATAAATAAAATTGCGTGCCGTCATGGTATGTACCAGCGGCATTATGCTGCTCTTTGGTGCCTTAAGAGCATTTGCAAGCTCAGTCAATGTCATTCCATTTTCCGAGTTGGAAAGTAATTCAAGAATATCCAAAACCCTTTCTGTAGGTCTGTGTTCAGTAGAAGCCATGAAGCATTCCTTCTTTCGTAAGCCCAAATTCAGATATAAAGTATAAAGCCAATCTGCAGGCAGATGGATATCAGAACATCAATCCTTCACACCCCACATTATTAAATACTAACAGATACTTTAAATAAATTCTATATCCTTTTGTTACTAATGCTATAAAATAAAGCCTTGAATTGTAAGAATCTAACAAAAAAAGAAAATAATGGTTTGCAATATTGACATAAATTTACAAAAATGCTATTTTACACGCATAAGGTATGTATTTACATATCGGGTGCGTATATACGAACTACAACAAGAAATTGCAGTCAAGTTTAGGAGGAATGGAAATGATCTTAAATTTCTTGAAAAAGTTCCCAGCCGGAATGATGATCGTGCCGCTTATTATCGGCGCATGTATTAATACCTTCTGTCCAGACATTGTTCAGATAGGCGGTCTTACAACAGCAACATTTTCCAATGCAGGTGCAGCTACTGCTATGGGCATTCAGCTTTTCTGTCTCGGAACAACTCTTCGAGTCAGTGAGGTAGGAAGCGTATTTAAACGGGGGGGGTCCTGCTTCTCTCCAAGTTTGCCATCGGTGCTGCCATAGGCATTATAGTCGGTAAGGTATTTGGAACAACTGGCTTCCTCGGTCTTTCGGCACTTGCTATAATATGTGCAGTTACAAATAGCAATGGCTCTGTATATCTTTCACTTATGCAGACATACGGCGATGAGGTTGACTGCGGAGCCATGGCTCTTCTTTCACTTAATGACGGACCATTCTTTACGCTTGTAGCTATGGGTGCTTCAGGACTTGCTGATGTTCCAATCCTTTCAATCATTGCAGCTATCTGTCCTATTGCAGTCGGCATGCTTTTAGGAAACCTTGATAAGTCATTTTCAGATTATGTAGCTCCTGCCGGACCCATAATGATTCCTTTCGTAGGACTCACACTCGGAGCCGGAATCAACCTCGGAAATGTTGTTACAGGAGGACTTTCAGGTATTATTCTTGGACTCATGACATGCTTTGTCGGCGGTGCATTCATCGTATTCTGTGATAAGACTATCTCTAAACGCCCTGGATATGCAGGCTGGGCAGTTGCCACAACAGCAGGCAATGCTGTAGCAGTTCCTGCTGTACTCGGTCTTGCAGATCCTACACTTGAGCCGTTCGTATCATCCGCAACAGTACAGGTTGCAGCATCGGTTGTTATTACAGCCATTCTCGTTCCACTCATTACAAACTGGTGGGCACATAAGTATGGATGTCCAAAGTTTCCGCTTGAATCTAAGAACTGATTATTAAGCGAAGGAATAAAACGTATATATTCAGGAGGTTATACACATGGAAGTTACTTATAATGCAGCAGCTATAGATCCTAAGGATACTGTTGTAGTAGCTATTGAACCGATAAAGGCCGGTGATACTGTTTACTGGAGAGATTCTGAAGGTCAGACAAAGCAGATCACTGCAAAAACAGATGTTCCGATTTTCCATAAGGTTGCAATTACAGAGATGCCAAAAGGCGTTCCGGTTGTAAAGTACGGCGAGCATATAGGCCTTGCAGCATGTGATATTCATGTCGGCGAGCATGTTCATGTACATAACGTTGAGAACCACAGAGAAGCACTTTGACAACAATTCACGGTATTATATACGAGGAGATATAAAAATGGAAAAAATGACATTTTGGGGATATAGAAGACCGGACGGCAGAGTAGGCGTCAGAAACAAGATATTGATTCTTCCTGCCAGCGTCTGTGCATCAGACACTACAAGAATTATCGCATCACAGGTGGAGTCAGCAGTAACCTTCAACAACCAGAATGGCTGTTCACAGGTTCCAAATGACCAGCAGCTCACCATGGATGTTATGGCAGGCTATGCGGCTAACCCCAACATATATGGAACTGTAGTAATTTCACTCGGCTGTGAGAACTGCCAGATGGATCTCGTACTCGATGCTATAAAGGAGAGAACCAACAAGCCTGTAGAGCATTTCATCATTCAGAAAAACGGCGGAACCATCTCGACAATTGAAAAGGCTGTCCGTGCTGCAAAGAAGATGGCTCAGGAGGCCTCACTTCTTCAGAAGGAGGAGTTTGATTTCTCAGAGCTTATCATCGGAACAGAGTGCGGCGGTTCAGATCCCACCTCCGGACTTGCGGCAAATGTGCTTATCGGTGAGATGAGCGACCGTATGGTAGAGCAGGGAGGAACATCGATTCTTTCAGAGACAACAGAGTTTATCGGAGCTGAGCATATACTTGCAAGACGCGGAAAGAATAAGGAGATAAGCGACAGGATTTATGAAATCGTTCATAACTATGAGCATGCCATAAAGCTTGTGGGACATGATATAAGAGAAGGAAATCCGTCACCGGGAAACAAGGAGGGCGGACTTACAACACTTGAGGAAAAGTCACTGGGCTGCATCCATAAGGGCGGACATACCACTGTAAATGCTGTTTATGACTATGCAAAGCAGGTTGAGCCAAAGCAGGGACTTGTAATAATGGACACTCCCGGCAACGATCCTTCATCAGTTGCTGCCATGGTTGCAGGCGGATGTCAGATAGTGGTATTCTCCACAGGACGCGGAACTCCTACGGGCAATCCTATCGCTCCGGTTATAAAGATTACAGGAAACAAGATTACCTTCAAGAACATGGAGGATAACATTGACATCGATGCAAGCCCTTATATCTATGGCACAAAGACCATGAAGGAGCTCGGCAGCGAGCTTATGCAGGAAATCAAGGAAGTAGCAGACGGCAAATATACAAAGGCAGAGTCACTTGGATATACTGAGATGGCCATAGCCAGAGTATGCAACTACATGTAAGGCGGGACTATAATTGCGATATATAAGATTAAAGGATAAAAAGGGCGATATACATCTCGGAGCATTTAAGGAGAATGGAAAAATTTTCTATCTTGATGAAATATTTCCGGAGCTTAATGGCAAAACCTTAATTGATTTTATTGAACTGATGGATGGCGATCCGGTAAAAGCAGCGCAGTCGATCTGCGTTGCAAATGCCGAATATCATTCAGACGACGGCATAAGCCTTTTAGCTCCTGTTGAACATGGCGTGCATGATATCATATGCGTAGGAGTTAACTATAGTGATCATCTTGCCGAAACAAAGGAGCATTTGGCAGGCGCCTTATCAGATGATTTTTCCGGAACAGTTTACTTCGGAAAGAGAGCGTCGAGAATACTCGGACCGGATGAAACAATAAAGGGCAGACATGACATTGATGACAGAGTCGACTATGAGGCAGAGCTTGCAGTCATAATGGGAAAAAGCTGTAAGGCTGTTTCCAGAGCTGATGCCGAGAAATACATATTTGGCTACAGCGTATTCAATGATTTGTCCTCAAGGATGCTGCAGACTAAGCATAGTCAGTGGCTTATGGGAAAGAGTCTGGATGATTATTCGATAATGGGTCCGGTAATTGTGGATCGCACTGAGCTTCCATTGCCGCTTGAGCTTAATATAAAAAGCTATGTAAACGGTGAGCTTAGGCAAAATTCAAATACCAGATATTTAATAAAAAATGTTTCCGGCCTTATAGAGGAGCTATCGAGAGGAATAACCTTAGATCCTGGTGATATTATTGCAACAGGTACGCCTGCGGGAGTGGGTATGGGCTTTGTGCCGCCGAAATTTCTGAAAAAGGGAGACAGAGAGACCTGTGAAATAGAAAAAATCGGTCAGCTGACAAATGTAATAGCCTGACGGTCAGA
>CAVALT010000045.1:0-5092 GCA_963589455.1 Clostridiales bacterium | reverse complement strand
GGCTGGCCAAAGACTCTTCGAGCCTTGGCCGCCTTCAGTATTCAAATGTGAACCGACTGGTTGCGGGCAAATTCATGTTTGAATACTGAAGGTGCTAAACGGTTACAAAATATTAAGAGTGAGGTGTAATAGCATGTGTAAGATTGTTGTACCGGTAATTACGGTTTTTGATGAAAATGAAAAGCCCGATTATGAGGCAAATAAGAAGGTAATAGATTTTCTGATTAATGGCGGAGTAGACGGCATATTGGTGCTGGGCTCGGCAGGAGAGTTCACGGGACTTACAAAACAGGAGAGGCTCGACTTCTTCAAGTTCTATGCAGATTATAATGCAGGCAGAGTAAAACTCTATGCGGGCACTGGAAGTCTTAACTACGATGATACGGCAGCTCTTTCAAATGAAGCAATCAAGATGGGTTATGAGGGAGCTATGGTTATCGGACCTTCATACTATGGTCTGGATCAGGAAAAAATATTTGTTTACTATGATAAGCTTGCATCAGATGTTAAGGGCAATGTTTATCTCTACAACTTCCCGGCAAGAAGCGGACATTCTATCGATCCAGAGACACTTAAGAAGCTTGTGGAGAAGCATCCAAATATCAAGGGCTTAAAGGATTCAGTATCAGAGCCCAATCATACAAATCTGCTGCTGCTTGCAGTAAAGGGACATGAATTTGAGATGTTCTCAGGCTTTGATGATCAGTTCCTTTATAACATTACATCAGGCGGTGCTGGCTGCATAGGAGCACTTGCAAACCTTGTTCCTGAGCTTTGGAGCGATCTTGTAAAATCAGTGAGAGATAAGAATTTTGACAGAGCAATGCAGCTCTCAGGTCTTACCCATGAGCTTATGCCTCTTTACGGTATGGATTCAAACTTCTCACTTCTGTTCAAGAAACTTATGATACACAGGGGTCTTGAGATTTCAGACCGTGCTATATTCCCGTTTAATCAGATGGCAGAGAGCACATATAAAAAGGCAGAGGGTCTTCTTGACAGCGTCATTGAAGAGTATCACAAAATGTAAAAAACCTCCATTTAAATAAGGTCTTATTTAAGACTGCATTTTAATTAAGGAAACGCTGATTAAAGCGTTTCCCACGCCGGATTTGCGCTGCGAAGCAGCAAATTCCTTTGCAAATCCGTGCGATCCGCCGGAGGCTGCTAAGGAAATGCTGATTTAATCAGCATTTCCTTAACAATATCCCTAATCAAAAAATCCGAACCGTAGTCAAGGCTCGGATTTTTTGATGCGTACTATGTTTTCTATTCTGCGACTTATAGTACACACGTATTTTCCTGATTTTAGAGGATCATGATCGCAGATAAAGATAACATAGGACACAGTAGCAGACACAAAAAATCCCGACTGCCAACCATAACAGGGGTCGACAATCGGGATTAGCAGGAGCACCCCTTTCCCTGGGAGAATATAAGGTGCGCATCTCATGTGGAACATGTACCAATCTCCTTTAAGATGGGAAAGGACCCCTGCCAGGAAATAATATAATTCACAGCGTATAGATAATCAATGAAATATCACAATTTTCATCATCTCAACGGAATTGTTTGTATACCCCTTTAGCTTAAAAATCTGTATGGATAATATTTACTATAATTAATCTGAGCATAGCTTATGTCAATACAGAATTAAAAAAGATTAGTTTGGAGCTTATATTAGTTGAGAGACCATTGTACTAATGAGTAAAAGGTTCCATATAATAACCGACAGCAAAGACAAAAGCAGCACGGCTAATTTGCCGTGCTGCTATAAATGACATATAAACTGATAACTGATACTGGCTTTTTAGCCAACCTTTCTCTGAGCGAACATCCACGTTCTGAAATCCTTATTGGCATACATAGGAACCCATGAGAAATGAGCAGATGTTCCGAATACGGTTCCGGCATCATACAATGTAGTCTTATAGCCTATACCGGCGGCCTTGAGTGCTGCGATGGTAGGATTATATGCTTCCTCAACCTTAACAGTAGGATCATCTACTGCCTGGAATATCCACATCGGTATTCCTCTTAATGCACTGACCTTTGATGGATCAGCACCGGCTGCATCAGGAGCAATGGCTGCAAATACATCAGGATGCTCAATAGCAAGTGTGTAGGTTGCATATCCGCCTGCTGAAAGACCTGTCATATAAACTCTTGTCTTATCGACAGAATACTCGTTCATGATCTTCTGAAGAAGATTATAGGCACCCTCAAGATATTTGGTTGAATCATACGGATTGGATGCAATGCCTGCTCTGTAAGCATGAAGCGTGGTCCAGTTCTCAGTATTTTCATCAGTAACCTTACACTGCGGAGCAAGAACGATACACTGATTAATTCCAGCCTCGGAATCCTTAGCCCATACAGTTGCCATCTGATATCTCTTAAGAACCATGTCTACAGACTGGGTTCTCTGTCCTGAGCCATGCAGCGCAAATACTATAGGATACTTCTTTGACGAATCGTAATTGGATGGAACATAAAGCTCATAAGGAATATTGACCTGATTTGCTTCATCATAATATTCGCCTGGAGTGAACAGATTGTAAGCTGCTGTATCGCAGTCACGAATAACATTAACCGTATAGGTCTTGCTTGCATCACCATTTGTTACCTTAACGCTGATAGGAGTGGTAAGGACTACATCATAATTAGCGTAGCTTCCGTCAATCGGTACAATCTTTGCCTCGCCTGACTGAACCTCCTCACCGTCGATGGTGATGACGGAACCTGCAGGAGCTGAGGCCTTAACCTTAACACCGTAGCAATCGCTCTGAACATTAAAATCATAATTGGTTACATTTGCATAAAACGGGATGTTTTTGCCGTCCTGCACGGCTGTAACAACCGACAGACTTGTGAGTGCAGCATCAGCGGCAAATGCAGTAAGCCCGGTTGCGAGCATGAGCCCGCAGGCACTGACTAAGGTAAGTGCATTTCTGAATTTTGTCATAGTAAACCTCCTTGTTTAACCTGTACAAAATACCCAATTATAGATGCAAAAGCTGTTGAAACATTGTATAGTTTGCAACACGCGATAATAGTAACATGCAGGGAAATGTCTGTCAATAAAGCCGAAAGTTATAAGGAGTATTTTCTTATGTAAACGCTGATTAAAGCGTTTCCCACGCCGGATTTGCGCTGCGAAGCAGCAAATCCCAAAGCAAATCCGTGCGATTAGACGGAGGCTGTTAAGAAAATGCAGGAGGTCTGAAAAAAATAAGGAAACGCTTAATCAGCGTTTCCTTAACTTTTGTGTCAGGCATGTATTATCAGCAGTGCCTGTTCAACCAGCAATATGATTATCGGTATGGTTACAGCTGAAGCAACAGTGGTCATAAGGAAGATTCCGGATGATAATGCAGTATTGCCTCTGGACTGCTCGGTATAGATAGTGACAAGTGCTCCGGTGGGAGTTGCAGCAAGTGTGCAGAAGGACAGGAGCATAGCGGTGTCATGGCCAATCAGGAATATAAGAATGCAGCCTGTTATGAGGGGTGTTACTATAAGCCGCAGAACAGTAATCCATGCAGCTCTCATATTGAAGAGGTGACTGAAATCACTGTTTGCTATTATGCAGCCTATCAGCACCATGGCAAGAGGCGTGGTGATGTCTGCGAGCCATCCGACCGGAGTCATGATAAATTCAGGGATACGTATATCTGCAGCCAGCAGTATAGTAGCAAAGATACAGACAAATACCTTATCGTTAAGAGTCTTCCTGATGCAGTCCTTAAGCGAGAAGCTGCCGGTAATCATGGCAGGCAGCACACTGAAGAATACAAGCGAGCTTATTGCATTGAAGGTGCATCCGTAGAAGGAGCCGGTCTCGGCAAACATGGAGGTCAGGAGCGGGATGCCAACAAAGGAGTTATTGGTAAAGCCGATAGATGCCCGCTCAATATTGGCATTGGGACTGCGGCGTACAAATACAAAGCCAAGTGCTATACTCATGAACTGTACCAGTGCTGATATGCCCAGGGTAGGCAGCAGCAGAGCCTTGTTGTTAAAAAGGATATCTGATTGAAACGAACGAAGCAGCAGAGCAGGAAGCGCAAGGTGCATAAGTATGGCATTGATTGAGTCAGTGCTTTCATTTGTTACAAGCTTAAGTTTAGATGCAGCCATGCCGGCAATAATAAGCATGCCAAGCTGAAATATGCTTTTAACAGTAATAAGAACCATAACACCCTTCCACGCTGCAGACAAAGCTGCCTGAAAAATAATTCAGTAAATGCAAATCCCTTCTCATTGCAGTTTATTATCATAACAAATTTGAAAATCTAAGCAAAGCGATATTTAGGGAAATGCTGATTAAAGCGTTTCCTCCGCCGGATGCTATTAAGGAAATGTGTGGAGCAGTTTGTCTGTTTATTTTCCGGCATATATATCTCGAATTTCCTCCGGAAATCCTCGATATAAGCGTCCGAAGCAGCTTCGCTGCTTGTCCGCATCATAAAAGCATCAGCACAACCACCTGCAAGCAGTCGGTTGTGCTGATACTTTTATGATATGCCGAAAAAAATATGTTGCACACTGCTAACAATTGTGCTATTATCCTTATGTTAGCAATAACTAACAAATGTTAACTATAACTAACCTACTAGGAATGCAACGCATATTACGTTCTATTTTAAGCATTTATCGCGCTATTCCGGCAGGTTAGAACGGAGCTTGCAATGTCAGAGGAATATCTGGTCAATTACTGCGCACCTACAATCGCAGGTATAAAAACCGGCAATCTGTTCAGCTGCTTTTATGCGGATGATGATGAGCTGAGATATGATTTAAGACGCTACAATCAGATATTTATGCCTAAGGGACTGTTTCTTATCCCTTTAAAGGTGAGCGGAAACAGAGCTCTTCTGTATCTGTTCAGGAAGGATAAGCTCCAGAGTGATCTTGGAAGCACTGAAGCCAGCAGCATTTTAAGCAGCATCGGCTATGAGACGAAGGACTATCGCTCGTGCCTTACAAAGCTTATAAGGAAGCTTAAGACGACTGAGGAGTTCCCGCATGAGATAGGCTTATTCCTGAGCTATCCGCCTGAGGATGTTAAGGGCTTTGTCACAGAGGGCGC
>CAVALT010000044.1:0-9418 GCA_963589455.1 Clostridiales bacterium | reverse complement strand
CTCTGATGCTCTTGCAAATGCTATAACAGCTTACGCATCTGTCGATTATGATACGGCACTTGACCAGATCAATACGGTCATGAAGGATATCGATGATGTTATGGATGCCGGAGCAAAGGTAAGCTACCAGACCAGCAGGCTTTTGGACAGCATGCGCAAGGTTACCTCAGATGTGGACAGCCTTATTGCCACGCTCAACAGCTATTATGATGATGTACAGACGGCCATTACCAATGTTTCCAATCTTGTGGAGGAGACAGAGAAGACCTCTGACGACCTTACAAGAACGGCTCAGACGCTTAATGATACGCTGCGTGCAGCCTCTGAGGACTTCTCGGCAGCAGGAGATACAGGCATAGCTGTAGGACGTGAGGCAGTTGACAACACCAACAAGATCATCGAGAACACCAGAAACATGAAGGCAGCAGGCTCCGATCTCAGAAAGTCTATCAATGATAAGCTTGATGAGGAGGAGGAAGACAACAATTTCATCAACATGGATCCTGATGCACCGATGGAGTCATTTACAAGCTCAGACAACACTGAGCCAAGCTCGATAGCTATCATATGCCGTACCGATGAGATCAAGATTCCGGATGAGCCGGATGCTCTGCCTGATGCAGAATTTGCAGAGGAGCCGTCCACTCTCGGCCAGCGTATTGCAAATGTATTCAAGAGTCTCTGGAACAAGATTCTGAGCATATTCGGCAAGGCGTAAGGGAGGTCTAAGATGAGAATGAGAAAATATATGGTGCTTTCTGCTGCAGCAGCTCTTATGAGCCTGTCTGCAGGCATGACAGCATTTGCGGCAACAAAATATGTGGATATTGAGGTGGAGTCAGACAATATTCCTGAGCACAACGCAGGCGAGGCCTTTATGCCGGAATTTGAGCTGTCCTCGGAAAATGATCTCGACAATATCTCAATACAATTTGAAAATGCGCCTGAGGCCACAGCCAACCCGACGGTACCATTTACCTATAAGCTTAAGATCCATGCGGATGACAGCTCACTCGATGAGGATCTTGAGATAAGGGCGACAGGAGCAAGATATGCATATGTTGACTACATCTCACCGGATAATTCCGATGCAGAGGCAAGACTGCAGGTATATCCCTTCTACAGACTGATCGCACCGGCGCCGACCATCGATAAGGCGGCTAAGACTGCAAGCTGGAGTGAGGTTCCGTATGCAGGCAAATATGAGTATGTAATTACCTATACTACCAAAAACGGTGCTACCAAGACTGTTCACGGAACAACCAAGCAGACTCATGTGAGCGTGGCAAGTGCGCTGAGTCAGGATGCTGACGGTGAGATTGGCTTTGCAGTAAGGGCGCTTGCAACCGATGAGGACGGCTATGCCGATGCTACGGTCAATGCTGACGGCAAGGCTGTCTGGGACAGCATGGACTGGGCTAATCAGTACAAGCTCTGCATAAGCTATACCAATACCTCAGGGCGTACGGTCAAGACCTATCACACAGTTACAGGTACCTCGTATAATGTCAACAGCTATATATCCTCCTCGGCTGATAAGCAGGTAAAGGTTACCGTGCGCGGCATACCGCAGAGCGGAGACAAGGCTTACTACAATATAGCTGTAAGTGAGTTTGGTACGACAGGCGGAGAAACAGCAGAGACAGGAGATTATGAGGTAGATGATCCCTGGGCCTTCCTTGCAGATTACTCCTCAGTCAAGAACAATAATTTTGCTCAGAACGTAAGAAACAGTGCAAATACAGCGGGTAATGCAAATGGCCCGACAGGTACCTCTGACAGCAACTGGAAGAGAGTTGCCTATAAGTGGCAGTACAATGTCAACGGCACACCGTACAATACAGGCTGGCTTCAGATAGGCGGCTCCTGGTATTATTTTGATACTGACGGCTATATGCACACAGGCTGGCTTACGGATAACGGCAAGCGTTATTATCTGGAGTCAAAGGTCGGATCAGGTCAGGGCGTAATGGTTACAGGAACCCGTGAGATCAACGGCAAGAGCTACACCTTTGATGCAAGCGGCGCCTGCGTCGGCTAATTACAGGCATACAGTTAAACAAATGTAATTAAGAGAATGCCGAGTAAATCAGCATTTACATAAATACCCCCTGTGAATCGTAAGAATCTGCAGGGGGTATTTGTCTGTGTGCAGCGTAAATCATGCTTAGGCAAATGCTTTAAGCGGCTTAGCTTACACTTACACTCATACGCTTATTTCAGGCACAAGGCTTAGTCCAAGTTCTCTAAATATCTTAAGCAATGTACTTAGATTTGGCGTAGTCCTGCCGGATTCTATCCTTGCTACGGAAGAATGCGGCAGTCCGCAAAGGTCTGCAAGTTCACGTTGAGATAATTTAAGATCGTGGCGTCGCTCAATCATAGCACCAACAATTTTTGAAATATTTTCAGCCTCGTCGATATCTTTTGCTATTTCCGGATTGGTCTCCCTTACGTGGTTTTTATAATCTGTCCAAGTTGCCATTGTATGTTACCCCTTTCTTGCTATCCAATCATCTCGCTCTGCCTTTGCCTATTCAATTTCACGTTTTGGTGTCTTCTGTGTTATCTTACGGAAATGATGAAGCAGAACATATTATGATGGCATTTGTGCGTTCAAATGTCAATTTGATGTACCTTGATTTTCCTATAGTGCAAATCATAGTTATTCTTTTATTACATAAGGGATAGGAGATGATAAATACATCTTATAACAGAAACAGGGCACACGATCCGGGTGCCCTGCTTCAATAGAGGTATATATGAACTTAAACTGTTCCTTAGTGTTAAGGAAACGCTGATTAATGCTGTTTCCTGCGTTGGATACAAATCTCTGTGTGCCTCTTATACGCCCTCTGCAGCGTGCTCATGTACGCCTGCAACGGCACGTCCGGAAGGCTCATTCATCTTCTTGAAGGCCTCATCCCACTCAAGTGCCTTGGCTGTTGAGCAGGCAACAGAAGCCTCGTGAGGTACGCATTTTGCAGCACTCTCTGACGGGAAATGCTTGCTGAAGATGGTTCTGTAATAATACTCCTCTTTGGTTGCCGGAGTATTGATCGGGAAGCGCTTGTCAGCAAGAGCGAACTGATGATCGCTTATAAGCTTATTGGTGGTCTCCTTAAGAGTATCAATCCATGAATAGCCGACACCGTCTGAGAACTGCTCCTTCTGTCTCCATACGATCTCGTCCGGCAGATAATCCTTGAAGGCCTCACGGACTATCCACTTCTCAATACGCGGCTTGCCGTTCTCGTCAACACTCATCTTAGCCTTAGGATTGGTACGCATTGCGATATCGATAAATTCCTTGTCAAGGAAAGGAACTCGGCCCTCAACACCCCAGGCAGCAAGAGCCTTGTTTGCTCTTAAGCAGTCATAGAGATGAAGCTTTGAGAGCTTGCGGACTGTCTCCTCATGGAACTCCTGAGCATTAGGAGCCTTATGGAAATAAAGATATCCGCCGAAGAGTTCATCTGAGCCCTCACCTGACAGAACCATCTTAATGCCCATGCTCTTGATAACTCTTGCAAGCAGGAACATAGGAGTTGCGGCTCTGACTGTGGTGATATCATAGGTCTCAAGATGATAGATAACGTCATCTATGGCATCAAGAGCCTCCTGAATGGTGAAGTTAACCTCATGATGTACTGTGCCGATGTAGTCAGCAGCCTTGCGTGCTGCAACAAGATCCGGAGCACCCTTAAGGCCTACAGCAAAGGAATGAAGTCTCGGCCACCATGCAGCCTCCTTGCCGCCTGATTCGATACGGTTCTGAGCATACTTGGCTGTTATGGCAGCGATAACCGAGCTGTCAAGTCCGCCTGAAAGCAGTACACCGTAAGGAACATCACTCATCATCTGTCTCTTAACTGCAGCCTCAAGACCCTCTCTTACAGCATCAACGCTCCAGTCATTGTCCTTGACAGCATCATAGGACTCCCAGTCTCTGTTGTACCATCTTGTGGTCTTGCCTGTCTCAGAGGAGTAAACAGTGCCCGGCATGAACTCTGTAATAGTTGAGCATACACCCTCAAGGGCCTTGAGCTCACTTGCTACATAGTAGTGACCGTCCTGATCCCAGCCCTGATACAGCGGAATGATGCCGATATGGTCACGTGCTACGATATAGCAGTCTCTGTCGCTGTCATACAGACAGAAGGCAAATATGCCGTTCAGATCCTCAAGGAAATCCTCTCCCTTGTCCTTATAGAGAGCAAGGATAACCTCGCAGTCAGACATGGTCTGGAAATTGTATTTGCCCTTGTAGCGCTCTCTGATCTCCATGTGGTTGTAGATCTCACCGTTGGCTGCAAGTACAAGCTTGCCATCAGGGCTGTACAGCGGCTGCTTGCCTGAGAGCGGGTCTACGATAGACAGACGCTCATGGCATATAACTGCATCCTTACCGGTATAAACGCCGGACCAGTCAGGTCCTCTGTGGCGTATCTTTCTGCTCATTGCAATGACGCTGTCTCTGAAGGCATCAGCATCACCGAGTGCAATATCAAACATTCCAACGAATCCGCACATATTGTTGTCCCCCGCGAATCTTATTTTATTAAATACCTTGATTATGCCGGCTCTTATCAGCATGCCTTCGTCATAAATCATAGATAAAATTATAAATATCTGAAGGCTCCGGCAGTCCTCAGTGTCTGAGGCGGCCAAGTACCGCATAGCTCTGTGTCCATTCGGTCTGATAAGGCTCTTAATGCCATGCGGATCATCCTGTGATAATCCCATATAGCATAAAACGGCATTTCCCCTTGAGGGAAACACCGTTGTTTCGTAAAACTTGTTTGCTATCATACTCTTAAGTGAGGAAAATATCAACCGAAATTTTGTTTTTTCTAATATATGCGGGCCAAAATTATAGTTTTTTCGTGAAATTTGTTGTTGACAAACCGTTTTTAAGTGATTATTATCAGCACCATAAATCACGCGAAGGCGCATGGTACTTTTCAAAAAAGAGTTCCATGCGCCTTCGCGTGATTTTATTTTAAGAAACTGCTGATTCAATCAGCATTTCCTTAAAAGCTCCGTTGAATTGCACGGATTTGCAGGGGAAGCAGCTGCTTCGCATCGCAAATCCGGCGCAGGAAATGCTTCAAGAGGCATTTCCTTAAATGAGAATGGCCGTGACTTAAAGGGGGATAATGATATGGACAATTTCATCATTGCAGTAACAAGAACCTGCGGCGGAGGAGCTACCGCCATCAGCAAGATACTGGCAGATAAGTACCATATCAGTCTCTATGACCGCAAGCTGCTCCAGCTTGCAAGTGAGGACAGCGGAATCAATGAGAAGCTGTTTGCCGCAGCAGATGAGACCACCAGACAGAGTCTTCTGTATAAGGTATCAAAGAGAGTATACAACGGAGAGATCATTCCTCCGGAGAACAATGATTTCACATCCAACGATAACCTCTTCGCCTTCCAGGCCAAGGTTCTCAAGGAGCTTGCCGAAAAGGAGTCTTATATCTGCATCGGAAGAGGCGCGGATTACATACTCAGAGATCATCCGAGAGTGCTTACGGTTTTCCTATTTGCAGATCCGGAATTCTGCATCAACAAGGAAATGAACCGTATGGGCTACAGCTACGATGAAGCCAGACGCTACGTATTCAGAACGGATGAGTACCGTTCAGGATATTACAAATATCATACCGGAAGGGAATGGAAGGATCCTTACAATTACGACCTCTGCCTAAATACAGGCAAGATGAGCAAGGAAGAGGCGGCAGCAATCATAATGCACTGTGTAAATGTAAGATTCGGAGTTCCTATTCCGGAATGAAATATCATAACAACCCCATAATCAAAAATGTCTTTCGGCATAAGCCTTAAGCATTTTTGAGACGCAGACAAGGAGGTCTCGTGCTTATTCACTGGTAAATGGATAAGCACGGGACCTTTTCTATTAGGTAGAAATTAAGGCAGAGACTTAAGTCCAGGCAATAATAGGCATAAGAAAATCTGATTTAATCCGGCAGCAGGCAGCTGACACAGTCAGCAAACAGGAGCTCAGCGCGGATAACATTTACCGCTTTGATCTATATGAAAAAAAGGTTATAAAAGGAGGATTAAGCATATGAAAAAAAGAGTACTTTCATTGTTAACAGCAGGAGCACTTGCTGCTTCACTGCTTACCGGCTGCGGTTCAAGCACAGCTGAGACCACAGCAGCAGCCTCAGGCTCAGATTCAGAGGCAGCCACAACCGCAGCTGCAGCAGACGGAGACACAATCTCCTTCGGTGTAATCGCACCGCTTACCGGACCGCATGCACTTTACGGTGAAGCCGGAAAGAACGGCGTTAACCTTGCTCTCAAGGAGATTAATGAGGCAGGCGGAGTAAAGATAGGAGATAAGTCCTATACCTTAAATACAGCTGTTATCTGTGATGATAAGTCAGATTCAACAGAGGCCATCAGCGCATACAACAACTGTGCATCCTATGACATCGTAGGAATCATCGGTACCTATGCAAGCTCCTGCACCAAGGCATTTGCAACACAGGCACAGCAGGACGGACTTATCGTCATAACACCTCAGTCAACCAACGCAAGCATTTGCAAGATCGGTGATTATATCTTCCGTGCATGCTTCTCAGATGATGCACAGGGACCGGCAATGGCTGAGTTCATCAAGGACAAGCTTGGTGCCAAGAAGGCAGCCATCATCTACGGATCAAACGAGGACTACTGCACAGGTCTCTATGAGTCAATCAGCAAGTATTTCGATGAGAACGGCGTAGACTATGTTGTTTATGAGTGCACCTCAACAGATACAGACTTCAGTGCACAGGTTTCAAAGGTTGTAGCAGAGGGCTGCGATGCAATCGCTTATCCTAACTACCTTGATACAGCTCCGATGCTTGTACAGCAGGCAAGAGCAGCAGGCTTCACCGGCGGAATCGTTGGCGGTGACGGCTGGGACGGCTGCGACACAACAGGACTTGAGGCAGACTTCGAGAACACATATTACCTCAACCATCTTGATTTCTCAGATACAGATGAGGCAGTTCAGAACTTCGTAACCAAGTACACAGATGCTTACGGCTCAGACAGCCTCTGCGCAGCAGCAGCACTTTACTATGATTCAGTATATATGCTCAAGCAGGCTATTGAGGAAGCAGGCTCAACCGATCCGGCAGTTATCAAGGATGCTCTTGCAAAGATCGACTTCAACGGCGTTACAGGTCACGTAACCTTTGATGAAAATGGTGATCCTATCAAGGCCTTCACAATCGAGACCTTCGAGGATGGCAAGGTTACATACTATGACAAGGTTGGCGGAGCAGCAGCTTAACCGACTTCGGCGGCTCGCACGGATTTACTTTTGGATTAGCTGCTTCGCAGCGTAAATCCGGTGCAGGAAATGCTTTAATAAGCGTTTCCCTATAGCTCTAAAGCCAGAACGCTCTATAAAAAACAGCTGTCCGGTAGACTGGACATATACACTAAGGAAAATGCTGCTTTAAGCTGCATTTCCATAGCTCTGCTAAGCCGGACAGCCATCTTAAAGCAACAAAGCACGAAACCTTCAAAACGGGTTTCCTTGATGCAGATGACACCCCGTATAGCGCAGCCTGTCAGAAATATCAAAGTATATGAAAGACAGGCTGTGCATTATTTAAAGGAAACGCTGCTTAGTGAAACGCTGATTTATTCAGCATTTCCTTAAATCAGCATTTTCTTAAGAACCGGAACCGGACGGCATGACAGCAAAGCCGGAAAGGAAAAGGCACAGCCCAGGCAAACGCTGCTGCGGGTTCAGAACATCAAAGTCAGGAGGAAACAGAATGCTTTTATTTCTGCAGAGTCTTACAAACGGACTCAACTTAGGTTCAATATATGCCCTTACCGCCCTGGGCTACACCATGGTTTACGGAATTATCAGAATGATCAATTTCGCACACGGTGACTTTATCATGATAGGCGGCTTTACCTTATTCTATACTGTTCCGTTCATGGACAATCTCGGCGTTCCGAAGCCGCTGGCAGTTATTGTTGCCATACTTGTCTGCGTTGCAGTCGGCGTGCTTACAGAGCAGATCGCCTATAAGCCGGTCAGAGGTCACGGCTCCATGACGGCTCTTATTACAGCACTCGGCATGAGCCTCTTCCTTGAAAACCTGGCTCTGGTGCTCTTCGGTACAACACCGAGAAACGTGCCTGCAATGTTTGATCTTCCAAATATTACAATCGGAAGCATTTCCCTGCAGGGCAAAACACTTATGACCTTATCAATCGGCATCATTACCATGATTGCCCTGATGATCTTCGTACAGAAAACAACCATAGGCAAGGCCATGCGTGCCGTTCCAGAGGACCGCATCGCCTCCGCACTTGTAGGAATAAATGTAAACAGAGTTATTACAGTTACCTTTGCCCTCGGCTCAGGACTTGCAGCCATAGCTTCCATGATGTATGTCACCTCCTATGTCAGCATTAAAAATGAGCTGGGCATCTCACTTGGCCTTAAGGCCTTCGCCGCAGCAATTCTCGGCGGCATCGGTTCAATACCGGGTGCCATGATCGGCGGACTGCTCCTTGGTCTCATCGAGATCTTTGTTAAGGTTTATCTCTTCCCGTCATGGTATGAGGCCATAACCTACGGACTCCTGATACTGGTGCTCCTCATCAGGCCTACAGGACTCCTCGGCAGAAAAGATAATGAGAAAGTCTGAGGTGGAAGCTATGACCGGATCTTACAGAAGACATTATTTGATAAATCTTGCAGGCATAATCGTGCTGTTTGCGCTGCTCTGCCTGCTGTTTGATACAGGCATCCTGGGACGCAGAACAGAGTACGTCAAGGGACTTGCCATAATAGGCATGTACAGCATCATCATGGTATGCTCGCTGAACCTGCTTACAGGATATATGGGTGAGTTTTCACTCGGACACGCCGGCTTCATGTCGATAGGAGCCTACAGTGCAGCTATATTTACCTCACTGCTTGCGCTGTACAATGTTTCAATACCTGCACCGATACTCTTCGTTATCTCACTGGTTATCGCAGGTGCAGTCGCAGGCATATTCGGAGTTATAGTCGGCATACCGGCACTGAGACTCAGAGGCGATTATCTCTGCATCGTTACCGTAGCAGTTGCCGAGATCATAAGAGTTATACTCTGTAACCTGTCCATCCCGGCAATCACAGGCAGCTCAACCTTCGGCAAATCCTTTGCAGGCATACCGAAGATCGCTGATTTCCACTATGTATTTATAGCTACCGTTGTCTGCGTAATGCTTATGTACATGTATATACGCTCACGCTTCGGACGTGCCGTAACAGCTATCAGAGAGGACTATATCGCAGCAAGTGCATCGGGACTTAACGTTACCAAGCACAAGGTTATGACCTTTACCATATCGGCATTTTTCGCAGGCGTATCAGGAGCCATATATG
>CAVALT010000043.1:0-9612 GCA_963589455.1 Clostridiales bacterium | reverse complement strand
TGCCTGCAAGCAGTCAATTCATACTGAAATACTGAAGGTGCTGAACAGATACAAAATAAAAAGCCCTTCAGAGCTGCATAAACAACGCTCTGAAGGACTTTTTATTGCATTTAAAATTCAAGGTCAATGTGCAGTAAAACAACAGGGATCAGCTGTCTGCAAATACCCTTGACCACCCACGGCATAATTAAGGAAACGCTGATTAAATCAGCATTTCCTTATATTACACGGCGGAGCCTGCTGCAGCGGCTGTACCCGCAGCAGCACCGCTGCTTCTGTTGCGGTTCATTATAAGCATCTGCAGACGATTTTCAAGGTTGGCATAGCTTGTATCCGGGTCAAGATCGAGCGGCAGTATCGAGATATCCGGAAACATTTCCTTAAGCTTCTTGGTGATGCCGCGTCCGCATACATGATTCGGGAGGCAGCCAAAGGGCTGAAGTATCACAAAGGAATTGACCTTTTCTTTGGCAAAATGTGCTATCTCAGCAGCCATCAGCCAGCCCTCGCCGCAGGTCAGCGTCTTTGGAATTATGCTGCTTACCTCCTCATAGAGCTTATCAGGCGCAGATGCCTCCTCATAAAGCGGATGCTTAGCCGCGATAGCCGAAAGCTTCTTTTCAATCACATCAAAGGCCTTCTCAAGGGCAAAGGAATAAGGCATGAGCTTAACCTTAAAGTCCTTTATCTCGCTCATTGCAGCAAGAAAATCCTTGCGGAACTGATTGGTCATGCGCGGAAGCACTGTCTCACAGCCGTGCTCCTCAAGATAATCCTCTATATGATAATTTGTGCCCGGATGGTAGGTAACAAGCAGCTCTCCGGTAACAAGCACCCTTGGCTTCAGGCTGCTTCTGTCATAAGGAATGCTGCCCATACGGTCTATAGCCTCCTTATAGACCTCCACGGCCCTTCGAAGTCCCTTTTCCGAAGCCTGAGATATATCCCTTATGCAGGAATTAAACACTGACTCCGCTTCTCCCTTCTTAAGCTCATACGGTCTGATCTTGCGCAGCAGCTCCTCCAGTATGTCAAGCATGGTAAACATAAGTGCTGCTTCAACTGCAGTTCCTGCTGTCAGCATGCTGATTCCCGGATGCATCTGCTTAACATCATTGGGATCTGTGGAAAGTATAGGCACCCTGTCAAAGCCTGCCTTATCAAGTGCCTGTCTCAGGATATCCGAATAATTTGCCAGTCTGCAGTCGCAGTTAAGCTTAGCCATGCCTACGGAAACCTCATCCTGGTTATAATCGCCTCTCTGAAGCTCGGCAATCAGCTCTCCGACAACCATCTGACATGGGAAGCAGATATCATTATGCGTATATCTCTTGCCGATCCTGACCTCTTCCTCTCCACCTACCGGAAGCTGCTTTGCCCTTATGCCCTCCTTCTTAAGAAGGCCTGACAATATGGTCATTGCAGGCGCCGAGATATTAGGTATCAGCAGCAGACGGCGTTTCTTATCCTCCTGCCTGTACTTTACCGGATACGGATCCGTGAGCCTTAATTTATTATTTTCGGAAAATGCTTCTGCCGGCTTTATTTCTGCGCTCTGCTGCGGTGAAGGCTGCCGTCTGACTGCTGCCTGCTCTGCTCCGCCTTCTGACTGATTGAAGGCATTGCCGGCGGCTTTAGGTGCAGCTGTGTCCGCAGCCTCATTTCCAACTGCTGCAGCTGCCTGCTTTTCTCTCCTCAGCCTTACTGTCTCAATAAAGCTCTGTACTCTTATTCCGAGTGATCCGGCAGCTTCAGACTCATCCATCTTAAGTATAAGCGGCGGCTTTCCGGCTCCCTTCGAGAGTATTCTGACTATCTCGTCAGACAGAACAGCATCATGTCCGCAGCCAAAGCTTACTATCTGCACATATTCAAGCCTGCTGTCCTTTGCTGCAGCCATAGCGCCGCCCAGCATGCGCGCATGAAAATCATTCGTTATCTCTGCTCTTGAGAGTCTTAAATCCGACTCATACAGCCTTGGCATTGAATCAACAGTAAGCACCGGAATTCCGCGCTTTGTAAACATAGAGCTTATCTTATGGTTGACAAAGCTGTCTGTGTGATAGGGTCTTCCTGCAATTACTGCTGCAAACTGATTATGCTCCTCGGCATAGCTGAGTGCCTTAAGTCCCGCTGCCTTAAGCTCATTCCTGAACTGAACCAGTGCCTTTTTTCCCTCATTAAAGGCCCTGACGGCTTCCTTTCTTTTTACTCCAAGCTTCTCAGCTGCATAGCCTGTTATCTGCTTTTCTCTGTCAGCCTCACTGAACCAGTGAAACTGCGGAGTATCAAATATAACTCTTCCGTTCTGCTCAGGATCCTGGAAGTTTCTTACAACCATAGGATATCCCATTATAACCGGACATACATGCACGCTTCTTTCCTTACTGTATTCCGGCGGCATATGCATGATAAAGGGCATGAATATCCTGTCTGCTCCTGATTCTGCAAGCTCCTTAATATGTCCATGAACAAGCTTGGCCGGGAAGCATACCGTATCAGAGGCAACATACTTAAGTCCGGCTTCATACTGCTTCTGGCTGCTGCTGCCTGAAAATATTGTTTTATATCCAAGAGCCCTGAAGAAGGTGCTCCAGAACGGAGCACTGTCCCAGAATTCCAGTGTTCTCGGTATTCCTATGGTTTCATTTTTATCAGCACTTACCTGTTCGCATTCATAATTCTTAAACAGCAGCTCTCCGCGAAGCTTCATAACATCCGGCACTGCCGCAGCCGCAGCAGCCCTTTCCGAGGCCTTTCTTACAGACTCAGGATCATCATCCGCAGCCGCTCCGCGCTCACAGCGGTTTCCGGTTACATAGCTGTCCCCTGTTGCAAATCTCAATATGGTCCTGCTGCAGTGGTTTGCACAATGCGTGCAGGCTACTCCGCTTTCTATCTCATAATCAAAGCTTCGTACCGCATCGAAGCCTATAAATGAGCTCTTTACCCCGTCTGCGTAGCCGTCCGTCTCTATACGGTGTCTGCAGGAGAGTGCTGCTCCGAGCGCACCCATTTCCCCGGGGAACGGTGCGAGTATGACCTCATGTCCGAGATATTCCTCCAGAGCCCTCAGCACAGCTCTGTTTCTGAAGGTTCCACCCTGCACTACCACTCTGTCCCCAAGCTCTGAGACATTTGATATACGTATAACCTTGGTAAATACGTTTTCGATTATAGAACGGCACAGACCTGCCATAATATCATCAGCCTGTCTTCCGTTTCTCTGCTCATTTATGATTGTGGAATTCATGAATACCGTGCAGCGGCTTCCGAGCTTTGCCGGATGCTTCGATCTGAAGGCCGCCTCAGCTATATCCTTAACAGGTATTCCGAGTGAATGTGCAAAATTTTCAAGGAAGGAGCCGCAGCCGGATGAGCAGGCCTCATTAAGTGCAATATCAGTTACAACTCCGTCACTGATCTTAATGGCCTTCATATCCTGACCGCCGATATCAAGTATAAAGCTTGCATCCGGCACATATCTGAGACAGCCGGCCGCATGTGCTACAGTTTCAACACAGTGATAATCAGCCCTGAGTGCACCGGCAAGCATCATTTCGCCGTAGCCAGTTGTTCCCACACCAAGAACGCGGAGCTTTATGCCGCGCTCTTCAAATCTATCCGCAATCTCGGTAAGTCCCCTCTTAACAGCCTTCAGCGGTTCACCGTCATTATTATAGTAAAAGCTGTCTATAATCTCATTTTCCTCATTGACGATTACTCCCTTTGAGGTTGTAGAGCCTGAATCTATGCCTATATACACATTCAGTGTCTGCGGAATGCCTTCATTTCTGCTTTCCTGACTGCTTTCCTGATTGCCTTCATAACCGGCTTCAGGACTGCTGTCTGCTTTGTTCAATTTTAATGCATTGTCAGCCTCTGCTTCAGCCGGCACCTCAGCATCCCTTTTCGAAGCCTCGCAGATTCTTCCAAGCTCCCTGTCATGTCTTGCGGTAAATGCTTCCAGCTCTGCTTCATCTGCAAACAGCGGCCTTGCCGTATTACCCGCATCGGATAGAGTTTCCTTTTCTTTTGCTCTTTCAAATCTGTCAAGTGCCTCCGCTATGGTAAGCTCATCCTTTTCTCCGGGATACAGCTCATCCACAGCAATCGCGGTGCCGAGAGCAACTATGGTTTCAGGATGCTCAGGTATGATGACATCCTTATCAGTAAGTCCAAGACGCTCTGCGAAAACCTGAACCAGCCTTCTGTTAAAGGTAAGCGGTCCGCCCTCAAATATTATCGGAGGCGTGAGATCAAGTCCCTGCGACAGACCGCCTATGGTCTGCTTTGCAACCGCATGAAATACCGAAAGAGCAACATCCGCTCTCTCTGCTCCCTGTATAAGCAGAGGCTGAATATCTGTCTTTGCAAATACTCCGCAGCGTCCTGATATTTCGTAAACCGTTTTTCCCTCGGAGGCTAAAGCATCAAATTCCTCAGGCTTTATATGAAACAGTGCAGCCATTTCATCCAGAAATGCTCCTGTTCCTCCTGCGCAGCTTCCGTTCATGCGCATATCCGAGGTCATCAGCTGATGCCTTCCCTCATCGTATCTGAAGAATATAAGCTTGGCATCCTGACCTCCGAGCTCTACTGCAGTTCGTGCTTCGGGATACAGTGCCTGCACTGCTGCAGCATTTGCAACGACCTCCTGTATAAAGTGAAGTCTCATGGCCTCAGCTGCCGGACGTCCTCCGGAGCCGCATACAGCCATACGAAACTGCTTACCTGGAAATATCTCCTGAGCCTCCTTAAGGAGCTCATATACCGTTTCTGCCTGTCTGGCATTATGTCTGCGGTACACTCTGTGAAGCACCCGGTAAGAGTCCTTCTCCATAACAGCAAGCTTGACCGTGGTTGAGCCTACATCTATTCCTATGCGAAGTGCATTTTCATCCTGAGCCTGATTCTTATCTATGCCTCTGTTTTTATCAGCCGTGGCCGTTTTTGCCGGACTGCTGCTGTTGCTGCTGTTGCTGCTATTGTTGCCGTTGCTGCTGTCGTTGCAGCTGCTGCTGTTATTGCAGCTCTCACTGCCGTTTCTGTCCGAATTTAAATTATCCTTTATATATTTTGTCTCTGTAAGTTTAACCTTGTTCATATAATCATCCCGTTTCATTAAAGAAACAACAGGGTACGGCGCACACCGAATAATTCGCTGCTGCGCTGTACCCTGTACGCTGTATATGATTATATTATTTTGCTCACGGCCCTGACAGCTAAGAACCCGTTAAGGTTTTGTGTCCTGTCATAAACAGACTGTATTCTTTAGTCCAGCTCCGCTCTTCCTGTATAGAGCTCATAGTATCTGCCCTTAAGCTCTAAGAGCTCCTCGTGCGTTCCGCGCTCAATAATCTCACCATGCTCAAGCACCATTATCGCATTGGCATCTCTGACTGTTGACAGCCTGTGTGCAATTACGAAGGTGGTGCGGTCTGCCATAAGCCTGTCCATGCCCTTCTCAATCAGCTTCTCCGTTCGAGTGTCAACTGAGGAGGTTGCTTCATCAAGTATAAGTATAGGTGCCTTCGAGACCGCGGCTCTCGCTATGTTGAGCAGCTGTCTCTGTCCCTGAGAGAGATTGCTGCCGTCTGCGTCAATTACCGTATTGTAGCCATGCGGCAGATGTCTTATAAAGCTGTCAGCCGAGGCGGTTTTAGCTGCCTCGATGACCTCCTCATCCGAGGCAGCAAGTCTTCCGTAGCGTATGTTTTCCATAATGGTGCCGCTGAACAGATGTGAATCCTGCAGTACCATGGCCACATTTTCACGAAGCTCTCTTAAGCGGAAGTCCTTGATGTCATGTCCGTCTATGGTGATGCTGCCCTCCTCAATATCATAGAATCTCGGCAGCAGGTTCATAACTGTTGTCTTACCTGCTCCGGTTGAACCTACAAAGGCTATCTTCTGTCCCGGATGAGCATAGACATTTATATGCTTCAGTATGGTCTTATCAGGGCTGTAGCCGAAGCTCACATCCGTCATGACCACATCTCCCTTTATATGCTCGGGCTCATAGGCATCTGTTCTGTCCTCCGGCTCCGGCTGCTCATCCATGACTGCAAACACTCTCTCTGCACCTGCAAGAGCTGAAAATACCGAGGATATCGTCATCGAGATCTCATTGACCGGACGATTGAACATTCTGGAATAATTAAGAAATACGGTAAGTCCGCCTATGTCCAGACCTCTGAGCACACACAGCAGTCCGCCGGCGGCGGCTGTAAGCGTATAGTTGACCTGTGTGGAGCAGTTCATGACCGGCCCCATCAGGCCGGAAAAGAACTGTGCCCTCATCTGATTGGCCTGAAGCTCTTCATTCAGTATGCCGAATTCCTCTGCACAGACTGCCTCATGGTTAAATACCTTTACAACCTTCTGTCCGGTAACGCTTTCCTCTATATAACCGTTCAGAGCTCCGAGTGAGGACTGCTGAGCACTGAAATATTTTCCTGAGGCACCGGCTATGCGTCTGGCTGCAGCCATCATCAGCGGAACCACTGCTATTGTGATCAGTGTCAGTATGACATTGGTATACAGCATGAGTGCAAGCGTGCCTGCAATGGTCAGCCCGGCTGTAAACAGTGATATCAGCGTTGATGACAGCATATTGCCTATGTTGTCAACATCGTTGGTAAAGCGGCTCATAAGATCGCCCCTGGTATTGGTGTCATAAAACCTTACCGGCAGACTCTCCATATGTGCAAACAGATCCTCTCTGAGCCTCTTAAGGCTGTTCTGCGCAACCTTTATCAGCAGTCTGGACTGACAGTAGGTTCCTGCTATTCCGACAAGATATACGGCCATCATAACTGCTATTGCTTTTAAAAGTCCTGCGGGATCTCCCTTTGAACCGTCAGACGGTACAATGTATGTATTTATTATAGGCCTCAGCATGTATGAGCTTGCCAGTGAAGCTCCTGTAGCTGCTATAACGCATACTATCGCAGCAGCAAGACGTAGCTTTTCCTCAGCTACATACGAGGCCAGCCGTTTCACAGTCCTCCTGTAATCCTTGGGTCTGCTTTTATCCCCTCTCATGGCTCTTCTGCCCGGACCTCCTGGGCCGGGGCCTCTGCCTGCAGCTGCTGTACGCTTTCCGTATCTGCGCCTGAGGGATTCCTTCATTTCATCACGTGTCATGATCTTCCTCCCTCCTTTTTCTCATTCTGGCTGTAGTATATCTCCTTATATACCTCTGAGCGGTCAATGAGCTCAGTATGTGTTCCTATATCTGATATCCTTCCGTCATCCATTACAATGATGCGGTCTGCATCCTTAACCGAGCCTATACGCTGAGATATGATAAGCTTGGTCGTGTTCCTTAGCTCCCCGGAAAATGCTTCATTGATGCGTTTCTCGGTAGCAGTATCAACTGCAGAGGTCGAATCATCAAGTATAAGTATCTTAGGTCTCTTAAGCAAAGCTCTTGCTATGCACAGGCGCTGCTTCTGTCCTCCCGAAAAATTCGATCCGCCCTGCTCTGCCATGCTGTCATAGCCGTCCTCAAGGGTGCTTACAAAGCTGTCTGCCTGAGCATAATCAGCGAACTGAACAAGCTCGGCATCGGATGCATTTTCCGAACCCCATCTGAGGTTCTCTGCTACTGTTCCGGAAAACAGCGTATTATACTGCAGCACCATGCCTACGCCCTCTCTGAGGTTATAGAGAGAATAATCTCTGACATCCACGCCGTCTACCAGAACAGCTCCGCTGCAGACATCATATAATCTCGGAATAAGCTGTACCATTGAGGTCTTGCCGCAGCCTGTAGCGCCGAGTATGCCCACAGTCTCACCGGGATTAATCTTAAATGATATATCCTTAAGTATGAGCGTATCATTTGCCGGATCATTGTCTCCGTCATCATAAGCAAAGGAGACATGACGAAATTCAACTGAACCGTATTCGACCCTTCTGCTCTTATCACAGTCAGATTTCTCTGTCAGGCTCGGTTCATATTCCAGAACCTCGGAAATACGTCTGAAGGAGGCCATTGCTCTCGAGGACTGCAGTATAACCATTGCGAGCATCATTAGAGACATAAGTATCTGTGTGACATAGGTTATAAATGCTGTCAGCTCTCCTACCTGCATCTGGCCTGCTATTATGCGGTTTCCTCCAAACCATACAACTGCTGCGGATGTTGCATTCATAAAAAAGGTCATGACAGGCTGTATGAATATAACCACATTCATCGCCGCAAGTGACTTGTCCCTCATGTCATCATTCAGTCCGTCAAACCTGTGCTTTTCATGCTCCTCTCTTACAAAGGATTTTACTACCCTGATGTTTGTGAGGGTCTCCTGTATGCCATTGTTCAGGTTATCGAGTGCAGTCTGCATCCGTTCAAAGCGCGGATATGCAAACATCATTATCACGGTTATGGATACTGCAAGCAGCGGAGTGACAATAAGCAGTATAAAAGCAAGACTTCTGTTTACGCTCAGTGCCATGATTATGCCGCCCACAAGCATAGCCGGAGAGCGCAGCGCCATTTTCAGCATTATAATGACCAGCTGCTGTATCTGCTGTATGTCATTGGTAAGTCTTGTGACGAGTGATCCGGTTGAAAATCTGTCTATGTCGGCAAAGGAAAAGCTCTGTATACGGCTGAACAGATCGGCTCTGAGATCAGCTGAGGTTTTCACCGATGCTCTGACCGCAAAATAGTTGCCGAGAGTACCTCCGATGATCATCAGGATACAGGCAGCTATCATTACCGCTGCTATCCTGAGGATATAAGCCACATCCCTTTGTGCAACTCCGTTGTCAATTATGAGTGACATCAGCTTTGGAAGCCATATCTCTCCGAATACCTCTGTCAGCATCATCAGAGGCCCCAGAACATAAAACAATGCATACGGCCTGACATATCTGATATATCGTTTCATAAATACTCCTTACAGCTGTTAATACCATGGAAATGCCGGTCAAAGCGCTTCCTTCGCTGATTCTCCACTGCGCAGCAGCTCTGCTGCTCTGCAGTTTAACATTTTTAGGTTAACTGTGTCATATTTCGTGTCATACATTTCCCGCATAAATGCACTATTTTTACTTTAAACAGCGAATATTTACGCTTTGGTAATTGACGGATAATAGCTAAAACAAAGGGAAACCGCTTAAATAAACGGTTTCCCTTGCAATGCGGATAACAGGACTTGAACCTGCACGGTCTCCCACCAGAACCTAAATCTGGCGCGTCTGCCAATTCCGCCATATCCGCATGCCGCAGCTGGCATAAGGTCATAACTGCGGATGTGCTGCTTATCTCAGACTGTACAGCATGAGGTCATCATCAAAATACCTTTGATCCCTGTATCATATGATGTTGGTGTCAAAAGTAATCTCCCTAACATCATATGATATCACTTCATACATACTGTTCACATACAGCCTGTGGAATAAGTCCGCACCTTTGGGTTGGGCTGCTTTAAAAAGCAACAGGGCTAGCTGGATTCGAACCAGCGTATACAGCAGTCAAAGTGCTGTGCCTTACCGCTTGGCGATAGCCCCGGATGAAACATATATATAAGGTAACTCTTTAGCACATATCTCGAATTTGCTCCGCAAATCCTCGATGTGGCCGGCCAGAGGCCCTCCGGG
>CAVALT010000042.1:0-9616 GCA_963589455.1 Clostridiales bacterium | reverse complement strand
AGCAAATCCGTGCGATCCGCCGGAGGCTTTTAAGGAAATGCTGATTTAATCAGCATTTCCTTAAATCAGCATTTCCTTAGTCCAGCACCTCAATATCATCCGAATGCGACGGAACCCTTGCCTCCTCCGGCGGAAGCTGCATATAGTCTCCGTAGATTTCTGTCAGCACCTCATGAAAATGCGGCGGTGCCATCAGCATATGGCCTTCAAATTCCAGCTCTGAGACCGGCTCTATCCATTCTCTTCTGAGTGTCACATGCAGATAATCCGGCTGATAATTAGAATAGTAAAGTCTCTCTGTACTGCTTATATTGTATCTGACCGACAGGCTCTCCTGCTTTCTGAAAATGTCGTGCATATCGAGGCTCCTGCCGATTAAGGCCAGCATGCCGACCTTAAGCCTGTCAGCTCCGCTGTATTTGCTCATATCAAGCCTGAAGCGCTTGGACATAGCATAGCCGTAAAGTATCTTCTGTCTTAAGCGCACGAGCCTGTCTGAAACGACATTGTCAGGAATATTGTCAAGTATGAAGATATCTACCCAGAGATGATTGAGCTTTCCGCCATAGTAGCTCATTTCCTCAGACTCGGCATGTCTTCTTGAATTGAGGTAAATGATACGCGGAGTAAAGTCATAAAAGGCTGTTCCGTTTCCGAGCTCGTTTGGCATGACCAGCTCCATGCCTGTCTTAAGCTCATTTATCGCTGCCGCACGGAACTTTTCAAAGTTATCTCTTGTCATTGCGATATCTATGTCGTCATCCCATGGAATAAAGCCCTTATGCCGCACTGCCCCAAGCAGCGTTCCGGCATCAAGCATGTAGCTTATGTCATGAGCCCTGCATATGCGGTCTGTTTCAAGCAGTATATCGAGACTTGCCTTCTGTGCTCTGGCAAGTCTCTCTTCATCGTACCTTTTCATATCGCTGGCCGCAGCCTATTCTGCTGATTCTGCTTTTGCACTGCGGCTTCTCCCCTTAATTACTGCGGCCTTTTTAGCCGCGGTTTATGTTTTGTATCTGTTTAGCACCTGCCATATTTCAATGTGAATTGCCTGCCTGCAGGTAAATTCACATTGAAATATGGCAGGCGGCCAAGGCCCGAAGGGCCTTTGGCCGGCCACATCGAGGATTTGCGGAGCAAATTCGAGATGTGTGCTAAATAGTTACTAATTTTTATCCTTACTGTGCCCTGACGGCCGCCCTTACAGTATCAGCCATATATGCAAGCCTGTCCTCTGTCATTCCGGGATATACACCTATCCAGAAGGTTCTCTCTGTAATTATATCAGTATTAACAAGCTCTCCCGAAACTCTGTAGGCACTCTTATCGTTCCTTATTCCGTCAAAGCACGGCTGCTTTACAAGATTTCCCGCAAAGAGCAGCCTTGTCTGTATGCCGTGATCCTCGATATACCTTACTGCAGCATTTCTGTCGAGGCCCTCCTCGAGCGTCATGCAGAAGCCAAACCAGCTCGGATCAGAATCAGCCTCTGCCTCAGGAAGCAGTATCCTGTCCTTCATATCAGATAAGGCATCCTTAAGGAACTGCCAGTTCTGCTTTCTCTTCTCAACAAAGCCCGGCAGCTTTTCAAGCTGTGCACAGCCTACTGCAGCCTGCATATCGCTTATTCCGAGATTATAGCCAAAGGTGGAATACACATACTTGTGATCATAGCCCTTCGGCAGCTCGCCGAACTGTCCGTCAAAGCGGTGTCCGCAGCGATTGTCCTGTCCTGATTTGCATACGCAGTCTCTTCCCCAGTCTCTTAAGCTCAGCATAAGCTTCTGAAGCAGCGGATTGGAAGTGTATACGGCTCCGCCCTCTCCCATGGTCATGTGATGCGGCGGATAGAAGGAGGAGGTTCCGATATCGCCTATGGCTCCTGTCATCATCCACTCTCCGTCTATCTTATAACGGCTTCCGAGAGCATCACAGTTATCCTCGATAAGCCAGAGCTTATGCTTGCGGCAGAAATCTCTTACTGCCTTAAGATTAAACGGATTGCCGAGTGTATGTGCTGCCATAACTGCCTTCGTTCTGTCAGACAGGGCAGCCTCAAGCCTACTCTCATCTATATTGTATTCCGGAAGCTTAACATCTACAAACACAGGCACGGCTCCGAAATTAAGCGCCGGTGTTACTGTGGTAGGAAAGCCTGCCGCAACCGTTATGATCTCATCTCCGCGTCTGATGGCGCGGTCTCCGAGCTGGTGTGCGGTTAATGCCATAAATGCGAGAAGATTTGAGGATGAGCCGGAATTTGTAACATCTGCATACGGCACGCCTATATATTTGGCAAGCCCTGCCTCAAACTCATTGGTATATCTGCCCATGGTAAGCCAGAATTCAAGTGCGCTGTCCACAAGATTGGTCATCTCCCTGCGGTCATATACCTTTGCAGCATAATGTATACGCTCTCCCTCCTGAAAAGGTCTGTCATTATCCTGATTATGGTAGGTATCGCAGTACTCACCTACAAGCTCCAGCAGCCTTGCGTGTGCCTCCGCCTCGCTAAGTCCCTTAAAAAAATTATTGTTCATTATCCCTGTTCTTCCTCACTGTAGGCTATTATCTGTCTTATAAGCTCGTCATTAGCAGCGATGCTGCCCTCTCTCCAGGCCTTGGTCCATTGACAGACTGCTCTCACTGCCTTGTCTATATGCCATATCGGCTCCCAGCCAAAGCGCTCCTTTATCCTGCTGTTGTCAAGCAGCAGCAGGCCTGCCTCATGCGGTGCATTGCTTTCACTCTGTGAGCTTATCTGCATATTATTGCCGTACTCATGTGCAAACAGCCTGCAGAGATCTCCTGTGGTCATGCAGTCCTCCTTGTCCGGACCTACATTGTACCAGCCTGCATACTGCATATCGAGTGCCTGCTCCATGGCTATGGTCAGATAAACAAACAGAGGCTCCAAGGCATGCTGATACGGTCTTATGCTGCCCGGATTTCTCAGCACCATCTCAGCTCCGCTTAATGCGGCTCTGACGCAGTCCGGAATAATGCGGTCAGCACTGAAATCGCCTCCGCCTATTACATTTCCCGCACGTGCTGTGGACACTGCCGTTCCCTGTGCTCTTAGGAATGAGGCAGCATAGCTGTGAGTTATAAGCTCGGAGCAGGACTTGGAATTGGCATAGGGATCATAACCGTCGAGCTTGTCATCCTCCTTATAGCCGTAGCCTGGCTTCTCCTCATTAAAGTAGACCTTGTCCGTGGTAACGTTGAGGAAGGATATGCAGCCTGGCTTTCGTCTTATACATTCAAGGATGTTAACAGTGCCCATGGCATTGATCTCATAGGTTTCCCTCGGAATGCGGTAGCTCTCCCTGACAAGCGGCTGTGCTGCCATATGTATAACTATTTCCGGCTCTATGCGGTTATAGTACTCCCAAAGTGTGTCAATATCGCGTATATCACCTATGCGGCTCTCGACTATTCCCCTGCCGGGTGCATTTTCCGCAGAGCACCTTACATAGAGCTCTGTCTCGGTTCTGCTTGACATGCCGTCTCCGTAGATAATGTCAAACAGGCACGGATCTGTATTGGGCTTAAGCGCATAGCCGTAGACCTCTGCTCCCATCATCCCGAGGATGACAGTCAGATAGCTTCCCTTAAAGCCCGTATGTCCGGTTACAAGCACTCTCCTGCCCTTATAAAACTCGCATAGCTTCTTAAAATCAGTCATTTTACCATCTCTTCCACGGAGCCCTGCCTGAAGCCCAGAGCTCCTCAAGCTTATTCTTCTCACGCTGCGTATCCATACACTGCCAGAAGCCGTTATGGTTAAAGCCCATAAGCTGTCCCTCACTGCAGAGGCGTCCGAGCGGCTCCTTCTCAAGCACGGTTTCATCCGAATCCAGATAATCAAATATCTCTTTGTTGAATACCATATATCCGCCGTTAATCAGCGATGCGTCGCGCTCCTCCTTCTCTCTGAAGGAGGTTATCAGACCGTTGTTCTCAACCTCCAGCACACCCTTCATTTCCGATATATTAACCATGGTAAGCGTTGCAGTTTTGCCGTGTGCCTTATGAAAGGCCAGCAGGGCATCCAGATCCACATTGCATACGCCGTCGCCGTAGGTCAGCATAAAGGTCTCGTCTCCGATGTAGGGACGGACTCTTCTTACGCGTCCGCCTGTCATGGTATTGAGCCCGGTATCAATAACGCTTACCTTCCAGTTCTCCGAATTGTTGTTGTGTATCGTCATTGAGTTAGACGAGAGATCAAAGGTAACGTCGGAATTGTGCAGAAAATAATCCGAAAAATATTCCTTTATGACATACTGCTTGTAGCCGGCGCATATGATGAAGTCATTAAAGCCATAGGTTGAGTAATACTTCATTATATGCCAGAGTATAGGCCTCTCTCCGATCTCAATCATGGGCTTGGGTCTCAGATGGCTCTCCTCGCTTATTCTGGTTCCGAGGCCTCCCGCTAATATAACTACCTTCATATATTCCTCCGCGCAGGACTATCTGTCCTGCTTATTCATCCGGAAAATGCATCCGCCGGCAGACTGTCTCACTCGCTTTCGCTGCTGTCCACTCTGTCATCTATCCTTGATGCAGAAAATACATTTAATCCGTTGTCCTTTAATATCTCTATCGCCTTATACAGCTCAGCCGGCTCCTTATGCCATTCCAGTATGCCAAGAAGCTCCTCCTCGCTGTACTGCTCATAATCCGTGATGGCTTCTGCCATATGAGCATAATTGGCCTTGCGATACTTTGCAATCCTGAGCTCACGATAGTCAGTATAGCAGTTTCCGAATACAATGAAAACAGTGAGACAGCCTGCAAGCGCTCTTGTAAGGTTTCTCCTGCCCTCATATACACGTCTGTAAGGGCGCCGCTGCCTGTTAAACATGGCAAATACCAGTAAAACACCAAGTATGCCTGTCACGAACTGCAGCCCGTATCTTGAGCTGAGCGCATAATCATCTCTTAAAAATATCCATCTTGCAAGCATCACCAGCACATGATTGGCTCCTCCGGATATTATAAGCATAATCGGGAACACAGTCCTCTCAAGCATGTCATTGCAGAAATAGAGTACGAGTGCCAGCAGATACGTCAGTATTATTATACACCCTGTAAGCAATACCAGCTTTCCCGGCATCGGAGCCCCGCCCGGAACCACGCTGTCTATTACCTCCTTGCCGAATACAGTTCCGGCAAATGATTTAATAAAAAACTTCGGCAGAAATTTCGGCTCTGCAATAATCGTCTCAAGCAGTCCCTGCTCCGTTGCCCCGGCATGCTCCCATACTGCAAAATGCCTGCTCAGCATATAGAGCAGCAGTGCCGCGGCTGCGCTTATTATCACATGAATGTAAATGCTGCGCTCCCTCTTTCCTGCCATGCTGTTGGCTCCTCCGAGCATAAGCCCCATAATGCAGATCAGTATGGTCGTGCAGGCATAGGAAACTATATATTCTCCGGCAAAAAGCAGCATGATAAGCGGAAAGCTGCACAGTGCAAGCTCCTGACCTCCGTCTGCCTCGCCTCTCCATACAAGATCCAGAAAACGATAGCTCAGCATAAACAGTCCGAAGGATACAAGATGCGGCCACGAGGTACCGTTCAGCAGTATTTCCCACTTATTAAGTGAAAACAGTACGATATAGAATGCCAGCTGCCACTTAAAGCTTATTTCATTCTTATAAAGATACTCTGCGCTCACTGCTGCCATCGCGGCAAGTCCGAGCACGCAGAGTGCCCTGTCGAAGGTTACCGAATAGTCAAAGGACAGGACATTGATAAGTCTTGCCAAGAAGGTCATCGGTATGCGAGTCAGTATATCCGGAACAAGAAAACGGCTTAAATCCGTTACATCAGGCAGATATTCATTGATAAGCCTTATATAATCCGAATATACCACATCCACGGATGACGAACCTATATAAAGGATTGTAAATATAATGCCGATTGCCGGCAGCAAAATATAGCTTAAGAGCTCGTGTGTTTCCCTTGTTCTCATGTTTTTTCTGTCTGCCAGGTTCAGAGGCTTCTGAACCTGAGCTCATACGAATCTTCGCCGCAGCGTAGTCTTTATCCTGCCGTCACCTTCCGGCTGTTGTCTTATTCCGTCCGGCTTCAGCATTCTGCCTGGCTGCTTCCGCAGAATACTATACTACTTAAGCTGCTGCTGTGTTTCCGAGGCAAGCTCCTCTGTTATGTCAAGATAAGCATTATCCTCCGGAACCTCCCTCAGGACTATCGCTTCTCCTGACAGAAGCTTATCTCTGTCAATGTCGTCTGCAGTCTCAGCAAATATCACGCTTGTGCCCTCTGCCTTTTTATCAGGGTCAAAGGTCTTAAAGAAGGTATCTGCATAGAACTGTGACATCTCATAGCTGTTGCCGAGTATGTATATGTTCTTTCCAAGAACTCCGTCCAGGCCGTATTTTTCAACAGTCTGCTCCGCAAGCGAATTCATCCTGAGCTGATTCGGCCACAGATAAAGTCTTATATAATACCCGCGGTAAAAAATATTAACATATATCGTAATAAGTGCATATGCGATGAGAACTGCCGTCACGGCTGCTTTGGCCGGACTCAGTACTGTGCCGCATTTTCCTCTGCTGCGCTTGCCTCTGCTATGCCTCTCTGTACTTTGCGCCTTTGGGCTTTGCACCTCTGGGCCGTTCCTGCCTCCGCTGTGTTTCTCTCCGGTGTACTTCCATCTGCAGTATTTTCCGGCATTTCCTATGCTTCCGGCCATATATGCGGCATACAGCAGAGCTGCAGCATAGGAAACATATATCCATCTCATCTCGAGCCTGATGGTAACAGAGGAGCAGCCTATGCACAGCGCTATAAAGCCGCAGAACAGAAGGCCTGCCTTAAGCTCCTTATACAGCCTGCCCTCAGCCCTATTCCTGAGTATGTCTGCAATATATACAATGACTGCGGCTGCAATAAGCACGATGCCGATATATATAAGTCTCCTGATATTATCCGGCGTATCCTCAAAGGTCAGCCCGTTAAGATATTCCGGTCCGGCATTGATTCCCAGAATATATTTTAGCTGGTCGATGCAGAATCCGACGGTCTGTCCGAATGAAAATGTATCCGTAACCTCAGTTCCGCCTGTGCCGGCCGGTATGGCCTTTCCTATGGCATAAAAGCGTATGGCGGTTATCACGATAAGCTCTGCTGCCGGCAGGATGCATTTTCCATAATTGGATCTTAGGTATTTTAGCCTGTTTCCGGCTCCTGCATCTGCTGCCCTGAATATAAGCACAAGATATATCAGCGGAAACAGACTCAGATACCGCTCATGGGTAAATACAAGCAGAAAGTATATGACAAGAGAAGCCCAGAAGCCTCTGCCGGCTGTCATATAACGGTACAGCTGCCACAGCATGGCTATGGCCATAAACAGTGCCATCGTCTCCATGAGTCCCAGTGCCTGTCCAATCTGATAATAGGCAAAGCGCGAGGCAAGATAGCATATTCCGACAATAAATGATATCAGGCTTCCTGCCGAGAGTCTGCGTGCAATATAGTACAGAAGATAGGCCGTCAGGACATTTAACACTATATTCAAGCTTACAAATCTGGTTATGTGGCTGCCTACCAGCATCATCTGCAGATATGCGGCCAGCCAGTACACCGGCCTGAATCTTGACGAGCTGCCTATCGGCAGTACAAATTCCGCAAGACTCTGTTCGCCGTAGCATGACCACATATAGAGATCATCCATATACAGTCCCTTGATGACTATGCTGCGGTTTACCCAGAAGCCGAATGCGGCAATTGCTGCAAGAAACAGCAGATCCGGTATATATGAAATTAGCTTTTTATTATCTGTCATTATTGAATTCCTGCAAACCACTCTGTCTGCCGTGCAGTTCTCTCCGAACGCTCATCGCCCATCGGAATCTCCCAGCTCACGGCGAGACGCTCCTTATCAAGCTCTGCCACCACCTGATTTGTGCTGTTTTCCAGCAGATATATGTCTGTAAAGCAGCCGTCCTCTAAAAGATAGTTAAACAGAGTATTGGCCCTTACATGACGGCTGTTCTCCGTGTCCAGAAGGAAATCCATATCTGCATATATATAATCTATATCGGCGAAGCTTAAATATTCCTTGAAGATATCGAGCTTGGTATCGGTTAGGTATACATTTCCGCCGCTTCCGTCTATATCGACCCAGCTCTCCACCCTGCCGTTGAGTCTGTAGCAGTCAGGCTCATAGGCAAAGGCCACAACTCTCGAGTCATTGCTCCATATCGGTGCATAATCATATTCCGTGCTGTGTGCATAGAAGCCCCTGTTGACAGGATCGATCTCGGTAAAGCCGACAGCTCCGCACCAGCCTGTAAATGCCGTAAAATATACCATCACCACTGCGAGCAGCGCTCCTGCAGCCCTATAGCTCTGTGAAAAAATCCGCCTTGTTCCGGGGATTTTGGCTGAGCTCAGCTCGTAGCCTGCGGCAACTGCATAAACAGCCGTTCCCGCAGCTGCCGTAAGTGAATAAAACAGCATGAAGTAGTTGCCGTCTACCTGATAAAGAAAATAAAGGGCAATTACTGACATTACTGCTGCTGCAGCCCAGATATATCTGAGAAATGAAAGGGCACTGTCAGATACCCTCACCCCCTCATTTTTTATCTCCTTAAGGCTTGCAAGCTCACCCGCCCGCTGTTTTAAGCCGCGGGAAAAGCACACCAGCACCATCAGCATTATTATGCATACAAGTCCTCCCCAGCACATAAACACATGGCTCATGTCATCTCCTGCCGGGCAGATCAGCACTCCGAAGATCCTCTTTGCCAGCTGCACAAGCTTATCCTTAAAGCCAAGGCCGTCAGCCCCGTCCAACAGGCTCATGCTCCGAAACGGATAATTAAGCTTTAATCCAAGACTTTCAAATACACCTGAAAATACGCCTGTAACCGGAAAGCCTGTGATCAGCCAGGTTCTGAGCGTAATGATGCCTGTAAAGAGCAGCGATGCGAGCAGGGCTCTTATGCCTGTTCCGCTAATGCTTAGTCTCCATCTCTTAGCTGCAATATATATAAGCGCCGCAAGTCCTGTAAAGGAGGAAAAGATAAAGGCAGTGGGCTTAAAGGAATAGCTTAGAATCAGTGCTGCTGTGCCAAGTCCTGTAAGCGTTCCGGAATGCACTTTTTCAGCCTTTCCGACAGAAGCGGCAAAACGCAGCACACAGTATATAAACACGAGCTGACAGAGCAGCGTGATAAGATCACTCTTTGCCGTTATCGACATATTGGTTATGCCGGGAATCAATGCAGTCAGCATAGCTGCCATACTCTCGGACTGCTCTGAATCAATAACTGTTCTTACCATTTCTCCGACAATCAGAATAATACCGATAAGCATCCATATATTTACGCAGAGTATGTTGCCGTAGGTGCCTCCGAAATACATCGGGAGCGTCAGCAGCTCAAAGCCCTTGGGATAGGTATAGACATTGTTGACAAGACCTGTATTTGTGAAGAAGCCCCTGATGCCCTCTCCGCCTGTAAGCAGCACATCCGAGCGCAAGCCATAGCGTATTGAGTCATAGTCTATGCAGATATTGATGCGGCAGAGCTGAATCAGCAGCACCATCAATATGATCACTGTATATACA
>CAVALT010000041.1:0-9676 GCA_963589455.1 Clostridiales bacterium | reverse complement strand
GATGTATTTTGTATTGTTATAAAAACAATTGTGAAAATCATGTAAAACCTGAAAATATATAATTGACAATGAATTAACGAAGTGCTAACATAAAAATTGTTCAAGATAACAAAAATGTGCACAAAAATAATTTAAAAAACTGTGCATAATGACCAAAGATTATGTTGAAAATTTGGTCATGATTATAGAACCGAACATTTAGGGAGGACAAAGCGATGGCACTTAAAAAGAAGACAATTCCTGATTTCCTTAAGATGAAGGAGAACGGCGAGAAGGTTACATGGATCACAAGCTATGATTATCTTACAGCTAAGTATGTTGAGAGATCAGGCATGGACATGATTCTTGTCGGCGATTCATTAGGAATGGTTCAGTTAGGCTATGAGACAACATTCCCGGTAACAATGGAAGATGAGATGAGATGCTGCCAGGCAGTAAGACGCGGAGCACCGAACACCTTCATCGTTGGTGATATGCCTTACATGTCATATCAGGAGTCTGATGAGGAAGCTATCCACAACGCTGGCAGATTTGTTCATGAGTGCGGAGTTGACTGTGTAAAGCTTGAGGGCGGCACAGACTTAATAGTTGAGCGTATGAAGGCTATTACCCAGGCAGGTGTTGCTGCAATCGGACACATTGGTCTTACACCTCAGTTCATGGCTCAGATCGGCGGATATAAGGCTCAGGGTAAGTCAGCTGCAGCTGTAGCTAAGCTCATCGAGCAGGTTAAGAAGCTTGAGGCAGCAGGTGCATGGGCAGTTCTTATTGAGGGTGTTCCGGCTATCGCTGGTAAGGCAGTTCATGATGCTGTTAATATCCCTGTTTATGGTATCGGTGCTGGTTCACACATGGATGGACAGCTTCTTATCTATGCTGATATGGCTGGATACTATGATGACTTCACACCTAAGTTCGTTAAGAAGTACTGTGAGGTTGGTAAGGTTCTTCAGGATGCATTTACAGCATATGTTAACGACGTTAAGTCAGGTGCATTCCCAGAGGATGACAAGCATACCTACAAGATCTCTCCTGAGGAGGCAGAGGCTGTAGAGAAGCTTATGCAGAAGTAATTTCTGAATATATTCTTACAGATTTAAATTTAACCGGCTGTGCGCTTTGCGGTGCACAGCCGGTTTTTTGCTGCTATAACAGACAGGAAAATAATCTGCACCAAAATAAAAAAGCCTCTCAGGATTGAGAGGCAAAGCTACTTAACATACATAAACAGCAGCTCAGATGACCCATACAGGAACAGTCATGGTGCCGTCCGGCAGAGCTTTAAGCTCAGAGCTAAAGGTTATTACAGCTCCGCGGCCGCGGGGAAGGAGAGCCTTATCGATAAGCGGGAAGTTCTCACAGACAGTGCTGTCGAAGGAAGCAGAGCGGACTATTGTAATCGGGCAAAGCGCATCGTCTTGAGCGATTATAAGATTTATCTCCCTTGCATCCTTGTTGCGGTAGTAGCTGAGCGGCGGATTCACACCGAGTCCCTGATAAGCTTTTAGAAGCTCGGATACAGCTAAATTTTCAAAAAGAGCGTCAGCATTTACCGTATCAGGAAGAGGCTCGGATTCTCTGAGACCAAGCAGAAATGCAGCGAGCCCCGAGTCGTGAAAATAAAGCTTGGGAGTCTTCACAAGACGCTTAAGTACACCGTCTGAGTATGGATAGAGCAGGAAAATAATATTCATATCAGCGAGAGCCTGAAGCAGCTCCTTAGCCTGCCGCTGATTAAGACCTGAATTTTCGGCAAGCCTCGAGACATTCAGCATCTGCCCGCACATGGAGGCACAGGCCTTAATAAAGCGATAGAACATAACGGGACTGCAGTAATCGAGAGTAGGCCTCAGCTCACATTCAGCGAGTGTGCTTAACAGCTGATTGTAAAAGCCGGCCCGGTCATTGCTGCCGCCGCCTGCAATAAGCGGTGCGGAGCCACGGCATATACGTTTTAATACGCCTCTTGAATCCACGCTTTTGCGGTAAAGGCTTCTGCGTCTGAGCTCTGATTCCACAAGTGAAAATGCAGTCTGTCGGCTTCCGCAAAGCTCGGCCTGAGACAGCGAGCTGAGACAGAGGCAGGGCATATCAGGAAGAATGAAATCAGAATTGCATGCCCTGATAAGTGCCTTCGGGGTAAGCGTTGATACAAGTATGAAGCTGCCCGGTCTGACTGCAGTGCTCGCCGTGCCAGCCGTGCTTTCATTAAGCCTGCATACAGCAGGGAGCAGCTCCGGAGCATACTGCAGATCATAGATAATAACAGGCTTTCTGCAGGATGAGGCAAAGCTGTCTGGGTTATTCAGTACTGCCTCTCTCACGGCAAGGTCGCGCAGAGATATAACATTATAGCGTGAAAGTGCAGATATATTGTCAAGCATGGTATGCTTTCCGTACATCCTGCAGCCATACAGCAGAACAGCAGGATGCTTTTTAACAGCAGCTGTGATTATATCCTCAAGTGAACGGTGCAAATAGTTCATAATTCCTCCATTGTTCTAAGGAAATGCTGATTGAAGCAGCATTTCTCTCAACAGTTACCTTTGTATCATATAATAACACCGAATCGGCTGTTTTGTTAAGCAAATACATATCAGCCATAGAGAAAATCGACAGCAAGGCAGGCAATAATCGACGAGTTTAATTTGCAGGACCGTGAGAGCTATACTGCAATGTATAATCCGGATTGAAATCCGTGCTGCAGCAAATACTTTTAATCGTGGCAGCATAAAATACTTGAATATACTTTTTGGATGTGCTATTGTAGGCGCAACTACTTTAACCCGATGAAGTGTTAGGGATTGTTATGAGACCGAACACGGAGGGCGCTTTGGAGAATTCCATTAAATTGGATGCCGAAGGTGTAAGGTACGAAGGTACTGAATCTCTCAGGCAAAAGAACGAAGCTGCATGTCAGGACTTATATTAAGCCTATAGAATTTACGCAGATTATTCTTGAGCCGCTGAAGATATTCAGCGGCTCATTTGTTTTGTGTAAACGAATGATATACAGCTAAAGTAGTTGGTCTATCTCCAAGGTGACAGCAATTATAAAAGGGGGATCTTATTATGCTGTTATCTATCGTTCAGACAATCAATTCATATCTGTCTGACTATGTACTCATCATTCTGCTTATCGGTGTAGGTCTGTGGTATACGATCAGAACAGGCTTTGTTCAGGTCAGATACTTCGGCTACGGAATGAAAAAAACCTTCGGCGGCTTAAGCCTTTCCGGAAAAAAGCATGATGCCGGAATGTCATCCTTTCAGGCTCTGGCAACAGCCATTGCAGCTCAGGTAGGTACCGGCAATATCGTAGGTGCCAGCGGAGCCATTCTTACCGGCGGACCGGGAGCTATTTTCTGGATGTGGATCATTGCCTTCTTTGGCATGGCTACCATCTATGCTGAGGCAACGCTTGCTCAGGTTACCAGAGTTGTAAGACCTGACGGAAGCATACACGGCGGACCGGTTTATTACATAACCACAGCCTTTAAGGGACTCTTCGGAGATTTTCTTGCAAAGTTCTTTGCAGTAGCAATAATACTTGCACTCGGCTTCTTTGGATGCATGGTTCAGTCCAATTCCATAGGCTCAACCATTAGCACAGCCTTCGGCATACCGGCATGGATAGTTGGAATAGCACTCGTAATATTCTGTGCGGTAATATTCATAGGCGATGAAAAGAGACTTGCCTCCGTTACAGAGAAGCTTGTACCGATAATGGCACTTATCTTCCTTATCGGAGGACTTGCAGTTCTTATCATTCGCATTAAGTATGTTCCGGAAACCATCGGCATGATATTCAGATATGCTTTTGAGCCGCAGGCTATCATCGGCGGCAGCTTCGGTCATGCACTTAAGACCGCGCTCAGCCAGGGAGCTAAGAGAGGCCTGTTTTCAAATGAGGCCGGCATGGGCTCTACCCCTCATGCACATGCACTTGCAAATGTATCGCATCCGCATGAGCAGGGTGTGGTTGCCATGGTAGGCGTGTTCATCGATACCTTCGTAGTGCTGACGCTTAATGCACTGGTTATTATTTCTACTCTTTACACCAGCGATGGCATACTTGCAAGCGGAGTTATACCGGAGGGCATAGGCAAGGCAAATCTTGCACAGACAGCCTTCGGAACTGTATTCGGAGAGCAGCTGGGAGCTATGTTTGTGGCAATCTGCCTTTTCTTCTTCGCATTTTCAACCATACTCAGCTGGAATCTGTTCGGCAAGATCAATGTCATCTGGCTCTTCGGCGACAAAGCCAAGAGAGTATATATGGTGATCGCACTTATATTCATTTTCCTTGGTACTCTTGCGGAAAATGATCTCGTATGGGAGCTTTCCGACATGTTCAACCAGCTTATGGTTATCCCGAATGCGATTGCTCTGTTTGCTCTTACCGCGGTTGTAGTTAAGAGTGTTCAGAGCGTCAGAGGAAAGTAATGGATATAGATAAAAATGAGCTGTATGCTCATCTGCAGCAGCTGACGGATGCCCAGCAGAGCCTGGTATGGGATTATATATTAAAAACTGCCGCGGCAAATGAGGCACACAGGAGGCTGAGTACCGTAAATGATGAGAGCAGGAGCCTTAAGGCTGATGCAGGCTATGAAACATTTTCTGAGGGACTTTCGGAGCTGATTGAGCTCGGAGAGCTAACGGAGTTTGAGCTGTTTCATATTGTGAGCTCACGCTTCGTCAGACAGGACTTCGGAGCGGCAGCTTCGGCAGAGCTAAAGAGCAATATCGATGCGATTGCGTTTAAGAAGGGCATTGTTATAGGCAGATACTTTGTCGGCGGACGCAATATCTGCATAGTGCTTGATTACGCAAATCCGCAGGGCGACGGAAGATACTATGTTAATCTGAAGCTTCAGGATGAGTAAGACCTGTTTGCTGTCTGACAGTATATAATGATGTCGGGGTTAAAAGCTCCTGAACCTGGCATCATCTGATGAGACAAAGGTATATTGGATTGACCGCACCCGGCTTCATGGACATACAGCTCCTGAAGCCGGGTGTGTCTGCTTTGAACGGGATGCATCTACATTGGGTGCATTTACATGGGATGCAGTACGGCAGGACATGTTCTTTTTGACGAGCTGCATTGACCCGCTGTCCGCTGATATGTTAAACTAAATCGCACATTTTCTGCGAAAAATGGCTTCTTTACTCATGTTTTTGCGGGTCCCAAGCTCAAAAGTTCTCATGCAGGCAAGCTTGCATCGGATTTTGAAGCTTTTGGCCCTGGTAATACAAAAGGAAGTCAGGGTCAAAGGACTTTGCCCTGGTATCATAAAAACCTAATGGAGGATTGCAAATATATGCAGACAGATAATGTTTCAGGAATTGCACAGGGCAGAAAGCAGGAGGAGAATCGGGCGCACAGCCTGGTTATGGCCGGAATGCTTTCGGCAGTGGCATTTATACTTATGTTTATAGATTTTCCGATACCGCTGCTTATGCCGTCATTTGTCAAGATGGACATATCGGATCTTCCTGAGATTCTCGGAGCATTTGCACTCGGACCTGTATACGGTATAGTTATTGCCTTTGTAAAGAATCTGCTTATAGCGGTAATCAAGGGTTCAACCACAGCCATGACAGGCGAGCTTTGCAATTTCCTTCTTGGTGCTGTATATGCATTTACTGCAGGCATCATATACAAGCTTAATAAAAATAAGCACGGAGCGCTTGTCGGTGCAGTAGCCGGCGCAGCTGCAATGGCAGTGCTCAGTGTTCCGATTAATTATTTCATAACCTATCCAGCTTATGTTAAGTTCTACGGCATGCCGCTCGAGGCAATCATCGGCATGTATCAGGCCATCCTTCCGACTGCTGACAGCCTTATAAAGTGTCTTGTAATATTCAATCTGCCCTTCACTCTGGTAAAGGGTCTGATAGATGTAGCGCTCTGCTTCATGATCTACAAGCCGCTTTCGCCGATACTTCACGGCAGGAGGTAAAGCCCCCTCCTCGCGCTGCCGGTTGGTGAAGCGCAGTATTACACAATTACAATGTCAATATTCTGACTTTAGAAATAATTTAGTGTTCATTTACAAACCGTTAATAATCAGCACACGCTGACTTCACATTGCCTGAGTATCATAAAACCATCGAAAGTGATAAACCGCATGGGCGGTGAGGCCTTGGATAGGGCGGCAGCTGTGGACGATTGGGCGTTGGTGAGGAGCCAACTTAAACTGTCGGAGCAGAAGGTCAGAGATGCTTGTGAGACTTTATTCAACGGGAATTTCGATTTCAGATATATGACAGTAGCATCAGCCTGTATGGCAGCGGATTATGATTATCCCCTTCGCAGATCCGTGATGTGAGCATAACCTAAGTTTTGGCAGCAGGGCCGATAGTGATGAGCTATCGGCCCTGCTGTGATTTTAGGGAAAATGCTGATTAAATCAGCATTTTCCTAAAAGCCTCCGGCGGAACGCACGGATTTGCTTTAGGATTACCTGCTTCGAAGCGTAAATCCAGCGCGGGAAACGCTTTAATCAGCGTTTCCTTAGGAAATATGCTTAAGGTATTTTATCCGAGAAGCTGCTTCAGATCCTCTTCGGGAGTAGTGATAGGAGCAATGCCGAAGTTTTCTACAAGGTAGTTCAGTACATTTGGAGAAATAAACGCCGGCAGTGTGGGGCCGAGGCGGATATTTTTGATGCCCAGATGCAGAAGGGTCAGCAGGATGCATACAGCCTTCTGCTCGTACCATGAGAGAACCATGGACAGAGGCAGGTCATTTACGCCGCAGTCAAAGGCATCAGCAAGAGCAACTGCAATCTGTATGGCACTGTAGGCATCGTTGCACTGTCCTACATCCATCAGACGGGGCAGTCCTCCGATGGTGCCGAGGTCAAGGTCATTAAAGCGGTATTTGCCGCAGGCAAGTGTGAGCACTACTGTGTCAGAAGGTGTCTGCTTGACAAAGTCTGTATAATAGCAGCGTCCCGGACGGACACCGTCACAGCCTGCAACCAGGAAGAAGTGACGGATTGCTCCTGATTTAACTGCATTTACGACCTTATCCGCAACGCCAAGCACTGCATCGCGGGCAAAGCCAGTCATAACAGTGCTGCCTCCATTTATGCCGGTGAAGCTCTTATCCTCGGAGTAACCTCCAAGCTCCAGAGCCTTCTCAATGACCGGAGTGAAGTCCTTATCATCTCCGATGTGCGTCATCTCCGGATAGGATACCACTGCGGTAGTGAACACGCGGTCGGAATAGCCGGTCTTAGGCGGCATCAGGCAGTTGGTGGTAAACAGTACAGGTGCCGGAAGTTCCGCAAATTCCTTCTGCTGATTCTGCCATGCCGTGCCGAAATTGCCCTTTAAGTGTGAATACTTTTTAAGCTCAGGATAGCCGTGAGCCGGAAGCATTTCACCGTGGGTATAGATATTGATGCCCTTTCCCTCAGTCTGCTCCAGCAGAAGCTTGAGATCATGGAGATCATGGCCTGAGATTACGATAAACGGCCCCTTCTCTACTGTCAGCGGAACGGTGACAGGTGCGGGTGTTCCGTAGCTCTCAGTGTTGGCTTTGTCCAGAAGCTCCATGCATTTGAGGTTTTTCTCACCAACCTCCATTACGACAGGAAGAAGCTTATCCATACCCCAGTCCTCGCCTATGGCACGTAGAGCACTTATGAAGAAATGATTAACCTCGTCGTTGGTATAGCCCAGTACCATGGCATGATGAGCATAGGCAGCCATGCCGCGTATTCCAAAAAGAATGAGTGACTTCAGACTGCGGATATCTTCATCGGCATTCCAGATCTCGTTCATATCGAGGTCATCGGTTCGTACGGATGAAGAAGCGCAGCCTGAACAATGGGATGCAAGGCGTGCCTTTTCATTATGTACGCTGTCAATCAGCTCACGGATGGTTTTTTCGTTGAAATTGACATTTGTAATGGTTGTGAACAGACCTTCAATTATCAGATGACAGGCAGCATCGTCAGTAATTGCAGCATTGCCTGCAGTACGTGACAGCCCAACCAAAGCACCGGTCAGCTCATCCTGAAGTCTGGCCACATCAGCCGTTTTACCACAGACGCCGGCATTTCCGGTACATCCTGTGCAGCCTGCTGTTTGTTCACACTGAAAACAGAACATTTTCTGGTCCATCATAGATTCTCACTTTCTTATAGGTAATAAGTTTTTCGCAAAAATGGCTTCCTTATTCATATTTTTGCGGGTTACGGGTCAAACAGGCTCGAAAGGCTTTTATTCTGCAGGCGGGCCTGCGGTGGCTTCTGAAGCCTTTGACTCTGGAGTCATTATAATAAAATCAAATCAGCAAGTCGGTTGAATTTTCAACAAAAGGCGAATTTATAATAGATTTGTAAGGAAAAACATATTGCTTAATCAAATCCGATAGCGTATCATCTGTATTATGATAATTAATACAGTTGCTGCTGCACGACCGGTAAATGGTTCTGTACAGCAAACCTGCAGTAATGCCGGGGTCGGAGGCATTTGACCCTGAGTTATGCCGGATAACCGGAAGAGGAAGGAATACTGCCATGATTCTGTTGGATCAGATGGATAGCAGGCCTATCTATGAGCAGATTGCAGAGAAGCTCTCTGATCTGATGCTCAAGGGGATATTGAGTGAGAACACTCCCCTGCCTTCAGTCAGGAGTCTTGCAGCGGAGCTCTCTATTAACCCGAACACGGTGCAGAGAGCCTATATCGAGCTTGAAAGGATGGGCTGCATTTATTCAGTTAAGGGCAAGGGAAGCTTTGTAGCTGCCATAGACGGACTTAAGACCCGGCGGTGCGATGAGCTCAAGGCACTTGTCAGGGCTGATATTGAGAAGGCCAGACAGGCCGGAGTTACAGAGGATGAGCTTACGGCTGTCGTGAGAAATGTTTACAGCGGAGGGATTAAGACATGATTGAGGCAAAGGGGCTGACCAAGACCTTTGACGGCTTTACTGCTGTCGATCACCTGGATCTCAGGATAGAGGATTCAACCTTGTTCGGACTTGTGGGAACAAACGGAGCCGGCAAAAGTACATTTTTAAAGATGGTTTCCGGAATAATCCGGCCTGACAGCGGAGCTGTTGAGATAGACGGAAGTAAGGTATACGAGAATCCGGATATAAAGCGAAGCTTTTTCTATATTTCAGATGATCAGTATTTCTTTGATAAGGCAAAGCCTGAGGAGATACTGCCGCTGTATATGGAAATGTATCCGAACTTCAGCCGTGACAGATTCAGAGAGCTGTTAAAGAGCCTTGAGCTGCCGCAGGACCGCAGGATAAGCACTTATTCCAAGGGCATGAAGAAGCTGCTGGCCATCATTTACGGACTTTCGGCAGGAACGAAGTACCTTTTCTGTGATGAGACCTTCGACGGACTGGATCCGGTCATGAGACAGGCGGTAAAAAGTATTATAGCTGCCGATATGAGCGACAGGGGACTTACGCCTGTTATAACCTCGCATAATCTGAGGGAGCTCGAGGATATCTGTGATCATGTGGGTCTTATGCATAAGGGCGGTATACTGCTGTCCAGGGATCTGGATGATATGAAGCTCAATATACGAAAGGTACAGTGCGTCCTTAAGGACGGAATGAGCATATCTGATATAAAAGGGCTTGATATAATACATTCCAGACAGAACGGAAGCATTATAACGCTTACGGTAAGAGGC
>CAVALT010000040.1:9328-10032 GCA_963589455.1 Clostridiales bacterium | reverse complement strand
GGCTGTACCCGCCGAAAGGATCAGGAGCAGATATATTCCTGATACAAAAAACGGAAGCAGTATCCTGTGAATGTATATGAAAAATACAAATACCGCTCCCCATGCAGCACGAACTCCTGATTGGGATTTAATGCATAAAGCTGCTGCCAAAAAAGCACCCAGCATGAGTACAAGCTCATACTGCATGGCAACATTGCAATCTGCTGTCAGTAGCTCAATCAGTGTCTGTGTCATAATCCTTATATGCTTTTTTATAGAAATGCATCAGCAGTCTTGCCACAGGCTCCGGCCATATGCCTGCAAATATCTCAGACTCCTCATGCTCTCTGTTGTGATCCTCTATATTCTTTCTTGTTTCGGCGGCAGCGTGAACTCTGTAATCAAGAAGCTCCCTCTCCGCGCAGATAAATCTTCCCGGCTTAGCTGCAAGCCTGAGCAGCGTCTCCCAGTCGATTACAAAGCGATAGTCCCTTGTGAAAAGCGGAAGTCCGGTAAGCCTCACATTGTAGGTGCAGGTCGGACAGCCTATCCCGTTTCCAAGCATAAGCGGAAGCTTTTTTATACAGCCTTTGTTCGACAGTCCTCTCAGTCTTAACGGAAGCCTGAGCAGCCTCTTGACATTTTCCGCCCTCGTCGCAAGCACATTTCCATCCTTATCGATTGTCCTGTATCTTGTGCCGAAGAGACTGATATCCGGATATCTG